>JBBRFD010000040.1:0-30553 GCA_038224985.1 Reyranellales bacterium | reverse complement strand
CGATCGACACCCTGATATGGCTGCGGCCCGCCGCTTCAGCTTCCGCCTTCCATTCGTCGTTGAGCGCCAGCAACCGTTCCTGCATGGCCAGCGCGGTGTCGCAGGCGTGCGCGGCATGGCCCTCGACCGGCAGCGGCGCATTCCAGAACGCCATGATTGCGTCGCCCATATACTTGTCGATGGTGCCGCGATGGCCCAGCACCAGATCGGTCATCGGCGTCAGGAAGCGGTTCATGAAGCGCGTCAGGCCATGCGGATCGAATTGTTCCGAGATCGTGGTGAAGCCACGCACGTCGGTAAACATCACGGTGATCTCGCGCGTCTCGCCGCCGAGCTGCAGCAGATCGGGATTCTGGGCGAGCTGCTCGACGAGTTCCGGCGATAAATAGAGTCCGAAGGCGCCACGAATCTCGGCCCGCTCCTTTTCTGCCTGCATGAAGGCCATGGCCGAGCCGATGATGTAGATCGCCCCCAGCGTGACCGGCGGGTAGATCGGATCGAACAGCAGGCGCATCTCGGAGAAGGCTAACCAGGGGACGGCGAGCGCAATGCCGATGAAGACGATGGCGACGACGGCCATACGGCCGGCTGAAAGACGCGGCATCAGCCAGACGAACAGCAATCCGATGACCGCGAGATAGATGAACTCGGCGCCATTGGCGATTTCAGGGCGGACCAGAAATGTCTTGGTCAGCATCTGCTCGGCCAGCTGCGCATGCACTTCCACGCCCGGCACGGTTGCTTCGATCGGCGTGCTGCGAATGTCCTGAAGGCCGACAGCGCTGGTGCCGATAAAGACGATATGGCTGTCGAGCTTCTCCGGCGCCGCACTGCCATTCAGCACGCTGCCCGCCGAGAGATAACGCTCGGGACGGTGGCCCGTGTCGTAGAGCGTCATGCGTCCCTGTGCATCGGTTTCGATATTCAGCTCGCCGACACGAATCGAGGCGATACCGGTGCGCTCGCCGAAAGACTCGAGGTCTTGCGCGCCCGACCAACGCACGAGATAGGTCGAAGCGCCCTGGACGACCCTGAGGCTTTCGATGGCCAGCGACGCGAACATGTCCTCACTGCGCTGGCCGGCCAGGCGAAACAGCATCGGCACGCGGCGGACGATCTCGTTGCCGGCGTCGGGCGTGACGCTGCCATTGCCCTTGGCCGCCGCTTCGAGAACCGGGATCGTCGCCACCGCGCCAGCATTCAGCGGAATGAACTGATTGATCAGCTCGGGCACCCCTATCGCATTCTTCTCGCCGCTATTGTGGGCCAGGCCATGAAACCGCTTGGGCGGCCGTTCCGTTCCCTTGGAATCGAAACTGAATCCCGTCACCACCGGTGCCTTGGCAAAGGAAGCGGCCAGCACGCTGTCGTTATCGGGAATGTTGGCCGTCAGCTTCTTCAGCGCCTCGATATCGACGCCGGGCGGCAGGTCGCGGATGGCCTGGACTATCGAGGACCGGTCGGGCTCGGCGAAGACGACGTCGAAGGCGATGGCCGCGGCGCCCTTCTCGACCAGATTGTCGACCAGCCGGGCGACCAGCGTGCGCGGCCAGGGCCACTGGCCGAATTCGCGCAGCGCTGCCTCGTCGATATCGATGATGCGAACCGGCACTTCGGCGTCGTAGGCGCGTGGCTTGGTGCGCTGGTAGCTGTCGAAAGCGAAGTCGCGCAGCCGGGCCAACTCGCCCGGGTCGGCGATGCGCAACGCCAGCGCACCGACCAGGACCACAAGGGACACCAGCACCGGCGCACGCAAACCGCCACGCGAACCGAATAACCATCTCATGCGCATCTACCGGCCGTGCCTCCTCGAATGCCACTTTACGGAAGGACCCTCGCCAAGCCAAATGGCGCCCCCATGGCCGCCCCCACCTCGCAAATACTTCTCGGCATCTATGCCAAGATGTTTTCGGTCGTTCTCTTCGCCACGCTCGATGCGATGGTGAAGTGGCTGGGCGATTCCTATGGCTCATTCCAGTTGATGGCATTCCGCAGCGTCGTCGCCCTGGTGCCGCTCTACTTCGTTGTGCGCCATGCCGGCACAATCAGCGTGCTGCGCAGCAACCGGCCGCTCCTGCAGTTTCTGCGCATCGCGGCGGGTTTCGGCAGCCTGTTTGGTTTCTTTTACGTCTTTCCCCGCATGCCGCTGGTCGACGCCTACGCCATCTCCTTCGCAGCGCCGCTTTTCATGGTGGCCCTGTCGGTGCCCATCTTGCGCGAGGCGGTGGGCTGGCGGCGCTGGAGCGCCGTCGTGGTCGGCTTCATTGGCGTCATGATCATGCTCGACCCATGGAACGTCTCGGTCCACTGGCTCTCGCTGGTCGTCCTGGCAGCGACCTTCTGCTATTCGTTCTCGACCGTCCTGACCCGCCTGATCAGCCGGCACGACCACGATGCCGCGACCATCTTCTGGTTCTGCGTCGCCGCCAGCACCGTCTCCCTGATCTGTGCCATTCCCGACTGGAAATGGCCGCCGGCGATCGATTGGCTGTGGCTCTGCGGGCTGGGCGTCGTGGGTGGAACCGGCCAGATCATGGTCACACGGGCCCTGCGGCTGGCCCCCACCTCGATCCTCGCCCCCTTCGACTACAGCTCCATCGTGCTGGCGGTGGCCTTCGGCTACCTCGTCTTCCACGAAACGCCGTCCTCGGCGGTCTGGTATGGTCTGCCTCTGGTCATCGGCTCAGGGCTCTACGTCCTGCATCGCGAGCAGGTCCGGGCACGCGAGGCCCGGCGGCTAAATCCCTGACGTGGAAGGGGAATTAAGCCAACAGGCGGCATTGACGAAACGCCCCCCAATCCACATCTTGTAGGCATGACCGACACCACCTTCTCTGTAACCGACAGCGCGGCCAAGCGAATCGCTTTTCTGGCGTCCCGGGAAACCAAGCCCGTGATGATGCGCGTCGCGGTGCTGGGCGGCGGCTGCTCGGGCTTCCAGTACAATTTCTCCTTCGAGGATGCCCGCAACGACGACGACCTGGTCATCGAGCGCAACGGCGCTTCGGTGCTGGTCGACTCGACCTCGCTCGAGCTGCTGCAGGGCAGCCAACTCGACTATGTCGAGGAAATGGTCGGCTCGTCGTTCCAGGTGAAGAACCCCAACGCCACCTCGTCCTGCGGCTGCGGCAACTCCTTCTCCGTGTGAGACGGACGTGCCGATCGCCACGAAATATCTCTTCATCGTCAGCATGGATGTGACGAAGGAGAAAGAGGCCCTCTTCAACGAAGTCTACGACACCGAGCACGTGCCTCTGTTGCTGAAAGTGCCCGGCGTCAGGGCCGTCACCCGTTGGAAGACCGAACCCGCCGCCTTCAATCTCGCCGGTGAGCGCAAGCTGCTCGATGGCGGCAGCGAACCGAACTATACGGCGATATACGAGATCGACAGCCCGGAGGTTCTTCTGAGCCGGGAATGGGCTGCCGCGGCGGAACAGGGACGCTGGCCGAGCGAAGTTCGCCCCTTCACGTCGAACCGCCGGCATATCGTCCGCAAGGTTGTCTGAGCCGGCATGAAGATCGCGACCTGGAACGTCAATTCCGTTCGCAAGCGGACGGAACATCTCGTTTCTTTCCTGGGCCGCGCCAAGCCCGACGTCCTCGTCCTGCAGGAGTTGAAGGCGCAGCTTGAGCAGTTCCCGGCGAAGCAGATCGAGGATGCCGGCTACAACGTCGAGATCGTCGGCCAGAAGGGCTTCAACGGTGTCGCCTTCGTCTCACTGCAGACTGCCGAGATCACACAGCGCTCCCTGCCCGGCGACGAAGCCGATGTGCAGGCCCGCTACATCGAAGGCCGCGTGAAGAGCCCGGCTGGGCCCGTGACCATCGGAGGCCTCTACCTGCCCAACGGCAATCCGCTCGGGACCGAGAAATTCACCTACAAGATCGCCTGGATGAGGCGCCTCGAGGCGCATGCCAGGGGCCTGCTCGCCAAAGGCGAGATGTTCGTGCTGGGCGGCGACTACAACGTCTGCCCGACCGACATGGATGTCTTCAACCCGGCGGCCTTCGCCGGCGACGCGTTGTGCCAGCCCGAGTCGCGCGGCGCCTACCGGCGGATGCTCAACATGGGCCTGACCGATGCGGTGCGCGCGCTGCATCCCGACGACACGCGCTATACCTTTTGGGACTATCAGGCCGGCGCCTGGCCCAAGGGGAACGGGTTGCGCATCGACCATCTGCTGCTCTCGCCGCAGGCCGCCGACCGCTTGCGCGCCGTCGGCATCGAGAAGGACGAGCGGGACAAGGCCGAACCGTCCGACCATGTCCCAGTCTGGTGCGAACTCGACGTCGGAGACTGACTACTCCGCTCCCCTACTCAGCTCCGGCACCGATCACACCGCCATCGGCAATGATGCATTGACCGCAAACGAAGGCCCCGGCCTTCGATGCCAAAAACACCGCTACGCCGCCGATATCGTCAGGCTGGCCGATGCGCTTCAGCGCCGCCTTGCCCTCGTTGGCCTTGCGGATTTCCGGGTTGTCCCACAATGCCTTGGCAAAGTCGGTCTGGATCAGGCCGGGCGCGATCGCATTGACGCGGATGTTGTGCTTGCCCCACTCCATGGCCAGCGACTTCACCAGCGACAGATCGGCCGCCTTCGACATGTTGTAAGCGGCAATATGGGCCGAACCGACAAGCGCGCCGATCGACGAGACGATGATGAAGGCGCCGTCCTTGCGCTCGGCCATTTCCGGTCCAACCATGTTCATCAGCCAGAGATTGGACATGACGTTGTTCTGCATGATCTTCTGGAAGACCTCGACCTTGAGGCCGGTGAGTGGCCCAAAGTAGGGGTTGGACGCGGCATTGCAGACCATGATGTCGATCTTGCCGTAGGCCTTGCGCGCTTCGGCGACCAAGTTCTCGAGCTGGGCCTGCTCAGAGATGCTGGCGGCGACCGCGATGGCCTCGCCACCCCTGGCCTTGATGCCCTTCACGACTTCCTCGCAGGCCGGCAGCTTGCGGCTCGAGACCACGACCTTGGCGCCGTGCGCGGCCATCTGCTCGCAGATCGAACGGCCGATGCCGCGGCTACCGCCGGTGACCACGGCCACCTTGCCTTTGAGATCGAACATCATGGACCGTCTCCCGATTTCATTTCGTAAAGAATGCGATCAACTCAACATGCGCCGACCAGAGAAACTGGTCGATGGGTATCAGTTTCTCCAACCGATACTCGCCGTCCTGCAGGACCCGCGCATCGCGCGCGAAGGTGCCCGGATCGCAGGAGGCATAGACGATGCGCTTGAGTTTCGACTTGGCGAGTTCCGCGGTCTGCGCCACCGCTCCGGCGCGCGGCGGATCGAGCACGACTGAATCGAACGCGGCCAACTCGGACGCCACCAAAGGATTGCGGAACAGGTCGCGCTGCACCGCCGTCAGCCTGCCGCCACCGAGCTTGCGCCCGGCCGCCTCGACCACCGCCACCGATGGCTTGTCGCTCTCGTAGAGCGTCGCCCGCCACGGCCGCCCAACCGTCCGCGTGCCGATGCCAGAGAAAAGATCGGCCACGCGTTTGGCATCGCCGATCCAGGTGGCAATCGCCTCGCGCATCGCCTGCTCGGCGCGGCGCGTCGCTTGAAGAAACACACCAGGCGGCGGCTCCAGCGTCACGTCGCCGAAGCTGACACGCGGCGTGCGCAGCGCCACGACCGGTTCGCCCCGTGCGCGGTCGCCCCAGCTCAACCGCGCCAGATCGGCGGCGGCGGCAAAGGCGACCAGCTTCTGACTGGCCTCCATCGACAGGTTGAAGCGCTTGTGCGGCCGTACCAGAACGTCGAGGCCGGCATCTGTGTCGTTGACGATGGCATCGGCCGAGGCGCCTTCGGGCAGGACTTCCGCCAGGGCCGCGCGCAAGGGCGGCAGCAGCGCCGCGAGCTTCGGATTGACGACGAAGCACTCTTCGACGTTGACGATCTGCGGGCTACCGCGTTCGTGGAAGCCGGCTATGGCCTTCCTGCCCTGCCGGCGTACCACGAAGTCGGTCCGCCGACGCTCACTCGGCTGTCCCGCGAGCGCCGGCTCGAAAGCCGGTGCCTTCACGCCGCGCTGTTCAAGCGCCGTCGAGATCAGGTCGTTTTTCCAGCCGGCGTAGATGTCGCGACGCCAATGCTGCAGGGCGCAACCGCCGCAGATGCCGAAGTGCTTGCAGGGTGCGGGCTCACGATGGCGCGAGGGCGCCAGCACCTCGATCAGGTCGGCGACGACACCCTCCCCGCGCTTCTCGCCCGGCTCCACCGATACGATCTCGCCGGGCAAACTGAAGGGCACGAAATAGCGCGTGCCCTCCTCCTCGGCGAGACCGTCGCCGCGGGCACCCATCTCGACGATATTGAGGGTGACGCTCAGCCGAGCCAACTTTTGGCCGGCCGCATCTCGCCGACCAGCAGGCCGACAACATTGCGGATCGGCGGATGCAGGACCTCATCCTTGCGGTCGTCCGGCAGTACGCCTAGGTGATTGAGCAGCGTCGCCATGGCGACCTCGGCAGCGCGGCCGGCGCCATCCCACATCTTGATCGCCACACCGAGGCCGAGCGTCGGCAGCATGCCGCAGAACACGCCTTCCGCGCCGGTCTTGACCTGCGCCACGCCCGAGAGCGCACCGTTGACGCGCGTGCAGAAGCGGCCGCTGCCCGCGACCATGAAGGGCTCGGCGTTCATCGCCGTGCGGATGCGGGTGGCGGCTTCGGCATGCTTGTTCGAAAGGCGCGACGGCTCGGCCATGCTGGCCATCGCCTGCGCCAGACTCTTAAGCGGCGTCGCCAGCGTCGGGATCCCGCAGCCGTCTGTGCCGTATTCGAAGGCATTGGCATCGAGCCCGCAGAGATCGCTCATGACCTCGCGCAGCCGGCGCTGCACCGGATGATCGTACTTGATGTAGCCCTTGGTGGGCTCGCCATAGGCGACCGCCGTCGACAGGAAGCCGCTGTGCTTGCCCGAGCAGTTGTTATAGGCGGCCGTCGGCAACACGCCGTCGCGCGCCATCGATTCGATGCTGGTCTGCAGCTTGGGCGCGTGCGCGCCACATTCGAGATCGGCATCGCTCAGACCGATCTTCGCGAGCCAGGCTCGCACCGTCTCGACATGCCGCGTCTCGCCATTGTGCGAGGCGCAGGACAGTGCGATGTGCTCGTTGCCCAAGCCGAATTTTTCGACCGCACCGCTTTCGACGAAGGCCATGGCCTGGATCGGCTTGTTGGCCGAGCGCGGCAGGATGCGGGCGTCGATATCTCCCCACGAGGCGACGACCGTGCCGTCCGGCTTCACGACGGCTGCGGCACCTTCGTGGCGGCTTTCGACCACGGGACCGCGGGTGACTTCGATGACGACCGGACCTTTGCTCATGACTCTCTTTCCAGCAGAACGACAGTGACATTGTCTTGTTGCGGACGCCTCTTCGCCAGCACCGCATCGACGATTTCCGTCGCCGGCCGCAGCGCCTGCGTCTTCAACTCGTTCTCCGGCAGACTGAGCACGCCGTCGCTGCACAGCACCAGCCGGTCGCCCGCCGCAAGCGGCCGCGCGCCTTCGTCGATCAGGTTAAGCGGTTCGCCCATGACGGCCTCGCGCAAGGTGTGCCGCGTCGGATGACGCTCGGCGTCGGCCGGCGTCAGCAGGCCGCGCGCCACCAGGGCCTCGATCTCCGGCGCCATCGAATGATCCGCATTGAGACGCCGGATCTGCCGACCATCGGCCAGGAAGAACGGCGAATCGCCGACGCTGATCCAGTTGACCTCGTCGCCGCGCACGATCGCGCCGACCAGCGTCGTGCCCATCCCGGCGAGCCCCGCCTTGGCCAGCGCGCCGGTGCGCACGGCTTCGTTTGCCGCAGAAAGGCCGGCGGCCAGCGATTGGCCCCTATCGACCACGGCCTCGAGAAAGGCCTCGACCGCGAGCTTGCTGGCGACGGCGCCGCCGGCATGGCCACCCATGCCGTCGGCCACAACCGCCAGCATGCCGCCATCGGGCAGCGGCCTGATCGCCCAGGAATCCTCCTGATACGGACGCGCGCCCTGATGTTGGGCGCCCTCGCCCCGCCAGCCCGCGGACATGCCTAGTGCCAGACGGCCGGCAGCGTCGTGAGACCGCGCAAGGTAAAGCTGCGCCGCCAGTCAGGTCTGTCCTTCTCCGGCAGCTCGAGCGTCGGCATGCGCGTGACCAGCGCCGTGAACACCAGTTCGGTTTCGAGCCGTGCCAGTTGCGCGCCCAGGCAGTGATGGATACCGCCGCCGAAGGACAGCGGCCGTACGTTCTGCCGGGTGATATCGAGCTTGTCGGGATCGGCGTATTGCGCCGGATCGCGATTGGCGGAGCCCAGCAGGACGACGACGCTTTCCTCCGCCGGGATCGTCACGCCACCCAGTTCGACCTCGGCATGGGTAACGCGGCCCGTGGTCTGGACGGAAGAGTCGTAGCGCAGCAGCTCCTCGACCATATTGGGGATGAGCGACGGATCGCGCTTGATGCGTTGCCACTGCTCGGGCTGCTGATGCAGGGCCAGCAGGCCATTGCCGATCAGGTTGCTCGTGGTCTCGTGGCCGGCGCCGAACAGCAGCCCGATATTGGCGCGCAGCTCCTCGCCGGTCAGGCGGTCACCCGCCTCCTCGGCCTTCACCAGCTCGGTCGTCAGATCGTCTTGCGGCTCGCGGCGGCGCAGCTCGCAGAGCTGCTCGAAGAACGCGCCGGCCATTGTCGTCATGACATTGGCGCGATCGAATTCCTCGCGCGTCATTGCCACCGGTTCGAGAATGCGGCCGCTGACATTGCTGCTGGCGATGAAAGGCGCGCGCTGGTCCTCGGGAATGCCCAGCATGTCGCAGATCACGATCACCGGGATGCGGTGGGCGAGATCGCGGATGACATCCATCGAGCCCTGGGCGGCGACGCGGTCGAGCTGTTCGTCGACCAGCTTGGCGATGCGCGGACGCATGTCGGCGACGCGGCGGGCAGTGAAAGCCTTGGTGACGAGACCGCGCAGGCGCGTGTGGTCGGGCGGATCGAGTACCAGCATGGTGCGCGCGAGGCTGGCAATGGCGGGCTCTTCCATGCGCGAGCTGCCGTAGCGCCGCACCATGTTGCCCTCGAAATCCTTGCCGAAGCGCTTATCGCGCAGCACCAGGGCGACATCTTCGTAGCGCGAGACCAGCCAGAACCCCATCGGCGTCTTGAAGACAGGCGCCTTCTCACGCAGCTCGCGGTAAAATGGGTAGGGATCGGCGATAAAAGCCGGATCGAGCGGATCGAATACGGGTGCCCGCTCGACGCCGGGTGAGGTCATGACGTTCATACGTTCTTGTACCATGAAGCCGGCTTGGTCGCACCGGCGCCGGCATTCAGGCGCTGCTCTTGGCGTGCCTGAAGATGAGCGACTGGAGGAAGCTCAAGACAAACCAAACCGCCAGGAAGGCGAGACATTCCAACGCGAAGCTCTTGAACTTGAAGAAAAACTCGGCGATCGCGAACGAAATCAGAAACGGCACCGCCTCCTGCCTGACGGCAACGCGAAGACCGAGATCCTTGATCAGTGAAAACATCGACTTCCCCAAGTTCAAACAGGTGACGGGAACGCATTAGACCGTTATCGAAAAACCCAAGTCAATCCGGCGCTGGACGTATCCTCCGCGATCCGGAAGCACCGATACAGCGCCGACGCTGGCGTTTCGCCGGCGGCAGTGTCAGCTTGCCGTCGATTTGCGCACTCCAGCCCTCGCGGAGCGAATGTCCCAGATCCCCTACTACGACTGGATCGCCCATCACGCCGGCCGCCGGCCAAACAAGCCGGCGATCCACGACCTGCACACCGGGCGAAAATTCACATATCGCGACCTCGATACGCGGGCCGCTCGCATGGCTTCCGCGCTGACCCGCCTGGGCATCGCCCGGGGCGACCGCGTGGCCCTGCTGGCGCCCAACGGGCCGGAATACTTCGACCTGCAATTCGCCGCGGGACGGATCGGCGCCATCTTGCTGCCGCTCAACTGGCGGCTCACCGTGCCGGAACTCGAATACATCCTGGGCGATTCGACGCCCAAACTACTGGTCCACGACAGGAGCTTTTCCAGCCAGGCCCAACAGCTCGCCAGGCTCTGCAAGATCGAGAGCCTGCTGGAGATCGATATCGGGCGTCCCGACAGCGCCTATGAGCGCGCGCTGGCCGAGGCGCCGCCGCCGGCCGGGCCGGTGACACTGACGCACGATGACATCGCCATGGTGATGTACACCTCCGGCACCACGGGCCATCCGAAGGGCGCCATCATCACCTACGGCATGAATTTCTGGAACGCCGTGAACCTCGGCATCCCGGCACTGATCTCGCCGGAGACGGTGCAGCTCGTGGTGCTGCCGCTGTTCCATACCGGCGGCCTCAATTGCTACGCCAATCCGGTGCTGCATGCCGGCGGCACCATCCTGATCATGCGCGCCTTCGATCCCGGCCAAGCGCTCGACTGTATCGGCGATCCCAGCCTCGGCATCACGCATTTCTTCGCCGTGCCGGCGCCCTATCAATTCATGATGCAGCATCCGAAGTTCCGGAGCGCCGATCTTTCGCGCCTGCGCATCGCCGGCGTCGGTGGTGCGCCTTGCGCGCTGGCGATCCTCGAAACCTGGAGCACGCGGGGCGTGCCGCTGGTGCAGGGCTGGGGCATGACCGAGACCAGCCCGGCCGGCACCATGCTCGATGCCACTGACGCCATCCGCAAGGTCGGCTCGGCCGGCAAGGCGATGATGCATACCGCCATCCGCATCGTCGACGACGCCGGCAAGGACGTGGCGGCCGGCGGCATCGGCGAGCTGCTGATCAAGGGCCCCAACATCACGCCCGGCTACTGGAACAAAACAGAGGCCACGGAGCGCGCCTTCACCGACGGCTGGCTGCATACCGGCGATGCCGCGCGCCTCGACGACGAGGGCTTCGTCTATATCGTCGACCGCTGGAAGGACATGTACATCTCGGGCGGCGAGAACGTGTACCCCGCCGAGGTCGAGAACGTCGTCTTCCAGCTTCCCCAAGTCGCCGACGCCGCCATCATCGGCGTGCCCAACGAGCGCTGGGGCGAGGTCGGCATGGCCATCGTCGTGCGCAAGACCGGCCAGCCGCTCGAGGAAGCCGATATCGTCGCCCACTGCCTGAGCCGGCTCGCCCGGTTCAAGGTGCCGCAGAGCGTGGCCTTCGTCGACGCCCTGCCGCGCAACGCCACCGGCAAGGTCCTGAAGCGCGAGTTGCGCGCCCAATTCGTCGGCGCCGACAAGCCGGCGACCGGCTAGAAGCCTTACCGAGAAACCCTATTTCTCATGCGGTTTCTCACGATCTTCTCACACCTGTGAGAAACCTCCGATGTAGATGGCATCGGCATCTTTCGCGATTCTTCTCACTTTTCACCCACCCTCCCCCCGGGTGAATTAGACACTCATACGAGCGGCACGTAATCGTACTCGCCCACGCCCTGCATGATCAGAAAGGTGAGCGAGGTCTCCCCACCGTTGGTCACCAGATGGGGCCGACCGGGCGCCGCCACGAAGCTCTCGCCCACCCCCAGCCGCACCTCCTGCTTGGGGTTTTGCAGGAAGAGCCGCATCTGGCCTTCTACGACATAGAAAGTATCGCTGATATTGTTGTGATAGTGCCACGGCACCTTCTGGGTCGGCGAAAGCTGCAGCTCGGCGACGCGGAAGCCAGGGCGCTGCAAATGATAGGCCCGGCGCTCGACTTCGTAGAGATGGCTTGCATCTTTGAGGGCTTCGGGTTTCTTCTCTGCCTGCATCAGTGCCTCCCTTGAGAACCGCTACCTTAGGAAACTCCATGCTCACAATCTACGGCGTCTATCGCTCCCGCGCCTCGCGCAACATCTGGCTGGCCGACGAATTGGGCGTGCCCTACACGCACGTGCCGGTGATCCAGCATTACCGCCTGCCCGAGCCTAAACCCGCCGACGCGCCGCTGCATACCCGCTCACCCGCGTTCCTCAAGGTCAACCCGAACGGCCATGTGCCGTCGATCGAGGACGACGGCCTCGTCCTGCACGAGTCGCTGGCCATCAACCTCTACCTCGCCCGCAAGCACGGCGGCCCGCTCGCCGGCAAGACCGTGGCCGAGGAAGGTGAGATCGCCATGTGGTCGCTGTGGGCCGCGACCGAGGTCGAGCCGCAGGCCATCAACATCGTCTATCACCGCGCCGCCGCCCCGCCGAACGGCGTGAAGGACCCCAAGCTTGCCGACGCCGCCGTCGCCGCCCTGAAGGGCCCCTTCGCCGTGCTCGACAAGGCCGTCGCTGGCGGCTTCCTCGTCGGCGGCCGCTTCACCGTGGCCGACATCAACGTGGCCGAGGTCGTGCGCTACGCCATGGCCGCGCCGGAACTCTTCGAGGCTGCCCCGAAGGTCAAGGCATGGCTCGCCGCCTGTCAGGCCCGCCCCGCCTTCAAGGCGATGTGGGCCAGGCGCGATTCAGAGCCGGCATAGCTCACGCCGCCAGGACCAGCCGATCGACCGATGGTGCGAAGCCGAAGCTCTGGTAGAAGCGGTTGGCGTCGCGGTTGAAGTCGTGCACCGCCACCTCGACATGCGTCGCGCGGCGCTGGCGCGACCATTCGACGGCGGCGGACAGCAGCCGCCGGCCGACGCGACGGCCACGCTGATCCGAACGCACCACGAGATTGTCGACCTCGATCACTTTGCGCGGCACGGCTCCGGCGAATTGCGACGGCGAGCGGGTCAGCAACACGGCGAGGCCGACGATACCTTCCTCGCTTTGCGCCACCAGCACCGTCGAGTCGGGCTGGGCCAGCCACTGGGCGACCTGCTCGCGGGTGCGGGCGGGCGGCGGGAAAGGCTGGAACTTCTGGGGCCGCGCCTGGCGATGCACCTCGTCGAGCTCTTCGAACAGCGAGCACAGGGCCTCGTAGTCGCGCAGGCTGGCGAGCCGTACGCGGATCGGCAACGCATCGCGAGCCGCTTCGTCTTCTGCCGTCGCTTCGATTATCGACATCTTGTCCTCCGTCTGCGGGTTCGCCGCAGCCCGGAGGCTCGATCCTAAAACAATGAAGCCGCCGGGATGCGGCGGCTTCGTTGAGTCATGACCCTTCGCGCCGCCTATGTAAGGGGCGTAAAATACCAAGCGTTCATGTTCAGGATCGTGGTCATGGCTATTTTATAGAACTGCGATAGCGGCGATGTCAATGCTGGGAGCACGCCACTCCGTGGCGCACTCCAAGCATTTAGTTATTCCGCCGCGACAGCCATCGCCTGCTTGAGGCCGGGCATGGTGAAACCAAGCTTGTCGAGCTTGTCGATCATGTCCTTGCCCTGTGCTTCGTTGGTCTCGACCAGCGGCGGACGGACCGGCCCCCAGGCCGGATCTTCGCCGTAGTGGGCGATGCAATACTTGAGGCCGGGGATCATGACATAACCCTGCATGACGCCACGGACCTCGTTGATCCAGGCCTGCAGCTTCTCGCCTTCCGGCGTCGCGTACTTCTTGTAGGTTTCGGCGATCTTGCCGGGATTGATATTGGCCGTGGCGCTGATGCAGCCCGCGCCGCCCGACTTCACGTTGTCGATCAGCGGCTTCTCGTTGCCGGAGAAGACATCGAAGCCATCCTTGGCGAAGGCGTCGATCATGCTCTTGGTATGGGCCCAGTCGTCGGCCGAGTCCTTCATGCCGGCGATCTGCTTCGGATAGGCCTTCATCAACCGCTCGACCAGCTTGTGCGTGATCGGCACCGCCGAGACGGGCGGGATGTGATAGAGGTAAACGCGCAAGCGGTCGTCGCCGACGCGCTGCACCACCTCGGAGAAGAAACGGAACAGGCCCTCTTCAGGCACGCCCTTGTAGTAGAAGGGCGGCAACATCAGCACGCCGCCGACGCCGAGCTTGGTGGCATGCGCGCTGACCTTAGCGGCCTCGGTGATGGAGCAGGCGCCGGTGCCGGGCATCATGCGCGCGGTCGGCACGCCGGCCGAAACGACGGCTTCGAGCAGGCCCATGCGCTCGTCGGCCGACATCGAGTTGGCTTCCGAGTTGGTGCCGAAGACGGCGAGACCGCAATCCTGGCTCAGCAGCCACTTGCAGTGGGCGATGAAGCGGCCCACGTCGGGCGACAGGTCGCGCTTGAAGGGTGTGACGACCGGCGAAAGAACGCCTTTGATCCGTGCTGCGACCATGATCTTATTTCTCCCGGGGAATGGCGCACCTTTTTTGCAACGAAGCGCCGGAGACGTCCAGTGCCAGCTTTGCCAGCCTCTAATGAAATCCTTCCGGAAGACGGCTTTGCCGGCACGCTGATCGGCCGCGTCAATACGCCCGCCGGCCCCAGTGTCGTGGCGATACGGGCCGGTGGCGTTTTCGACCTCTCGGCGGTGGCGCCGACGGTCGCCGACCTCTGCAATGCAGCGGATCCGCTGGCGCTGGCCAGGATGCCCGGCACGCGGCTCGGCACGCTGGAAGAACTGATCCCGTCCCTGCTCGCGCCCATCGACCTGCAGGCCATCAAGGCGGCGGGCGTCACTTTCGCCGTCAGCCTGCTCGAACGGCTGATCGAGGAACAGGCCAAGGGCGATCTCGTGCGCGCCGAGGCGATCCGTGGCGAGATCAACACCATCATTGGCGCCGATGTCAGCACCATCAAGCCGGGCTCGCCCGAAGCCGAGACATTGAAGAAGAACCTGGTCGCACGCGGTGCCTGGTCGCCTTATCTCGAGGTCGGCATCGGCCCCTATGCCGAGATCTTCACCAAGGCGCCGGCCATGGCCGCCGTCGGCTATGGCGCCGAGATCGGCATCCGGCCCGACTCCGACTGGAACAATCCCGAGCCCGAGGTGACGCTTGTCGTCAGTGCCGCCGGCAAGATCGTCGGCGCGACCCTGGGCAACGACGTCAACCTGCGCGACATGGAGGGCCGCAGCGCGCTCCTGCTCGGTATCGCCAAGGACAATAACGGTTCCTGCGCCATCGGCCCCTTCGTGCGACTGTTCGACGAGACCTTCACCCTCGACGACGTGCGCAAGGCCAAGGTCGAGCTCGAAGTCACCGGCCCCGACCAGTTCCGCCTGCGCGGCCAGAGCGACCTCTCCAAGATCAGCCGCGATCCGACCGATCTGGTGCAGCAGGCCATGGGCGGCACGCATCAGTATCCCGATGGCATGGTGCTGATGACCGGCACGCTCTTTGCACCCACCGAGGCGCGCAAGCCCGGCGGCACCGGCTTCACCCATATGGTGGGAGACATGGTGTCGATCCGCTCGCCTCTTCTCGGCACGCTCACCAACAAGGTCAACCATTGCGACAAGATCCCGCCCTGGACCTTCGGCGCCTCGGCACTGATGCGGAACCTGGCGGCACGCGGCCTGCTCAAGGCATGAGCGAACTCTGGCAATTGTCGGCCGCGACACTGCGAGAAAAGATTGCGAGCAAGGAAGTCTCGCCGCTGGAGCTGACGCGCGCGGTGCTTCAGCGGGTCGAGCGGCTGCAGCCGGTGCTCAACTGCTTCATCACGGTCGTCGCCGATCACGCCATGCTGGCGGCGCGCGAGGCCGAGGATGCGGTGATGCAGGGCAAGCCGCTCGGGTTGCTGCATGGCATCCCCTATGCCGTGAAGGACCTCGTCAACACGGCCGGCGTGCGCACGACCTTCGGCTCGCTGCTGCACGAGAAAAACGTACCCAAAGAGGACGCAGTCGCTGCCGCCCGGGTGAAGGCGGCGGGCGGCATCCTGTTCGGCAAGACCACGACCCCGGAGTTCGGCCACAAGGCGATGACGGATGCGCCGCTCTTCGGCCGCACGCGCAATGCCTGGAGCGCCGAGCGCTCCTCGGCCGGATCGAGCGGCGGGGCCGCGGTCGCGGTGGCAGCCGGCCTCGGTCCCATCGGCATCGCCACCGATGGCGGCGGCTCGACGCGCATCCCGGCGGCGGCCAATGGCATGGTCGGATTGAAGCAGAGCAATGGGATCATTCCACACAGCCAAGTGGCTGATTCCTTTGGTAATTATACTTATGTCACACCGATGACACGCACCGTCATGGACACGGCATTGATGCTGCAGGCCATGGCCGGGCCGCATGACAGCGACCCCTGGACGATCGGCACGGTGCCGCAGGATTACATCGCGGCGGCGCGGCCCGAGGGCGATCTCAAAGGCAGGCGCATCCTCTACAGCGTCACGCTGGGCAATACGCTGGTCTCGCAGGATGTGCGCGCCGCCTTCGACCGCGCGCTGCTGCGCCTCAGCGAGCTGGGCGCCGAGCTGATCCCGCTGACCGAGGACCTGCCCGACATGGCGCCGGTCTGGAAGGTCATCAATCACACGACCTGGAAGGCCCGTTTCGACGAGATGATCAAGCGCGAGGGCAACCGCATGACGCCGTCGCTGGTTCGGCAAGTGGCCGAGGCGGCGGACTGGAGCGGCGCCGACTACCAGCGCGCCATGTTCCAGCGCGCCGATCTCTTCCGCATGGTCCAGCACTGGTTCGAGAAGGCCGACTATCTGGTGACGCCGACGCTGTCGCGCACCGCTCTCCCGATCAACCAGGACCTGTTCGAGCCCATCGAGATCGACGGCGTCGAGGCGGGCGAACTGCGCGCCAACTGGTTCCCCTACACCATGCCCTTCAACATCACCGGCCATCCGGCGATCACGCTGTGCTGCGGCTACGGCGCCAGCGACGGCATGCCGGTCGGCCTGCAGATCCTCGGCCGCTTCCGCGACGAGGCCTCGATCCTGCGGGCCGCGGCGCTTTACGAGGCGAGCGAAGATTGGATGTCGCGTTGGCCGGACCTGTGAAGCGTCCGCCACCGCTCAGCGCCGAACAGATCCAGGCGCGCGTGCTCCATCGCGACGGGCTGATCCTGGTGATCGACAAGCCGGCCGGCCTCGCCGTCCATGCCGGTCCCAGCAAGGCGCCCAATCTGGAAGAATGCTTCGACGACCTGCGCTACGGCCTGCCCCGCGCGCCCTCGCTGGCCCATCGCCTCGATGCCGATACCTCGGGCGTCCTGGTCCTCGGGCGTCATCCCAAGGCATTGGCCAAGCTCGGCAAGGTCTTCTCCGGCCGTGACGTCGAGAAAACCTACTGGGCCGTCGTCCATGGCGCGCCGCCGGCCGAAGAAGGCGTCTTCGACTGGCCACTCCTTAAGGTGAACACCAAGAGTGGCTGGTCGGTGAAAGTCTCCGACAAGGGCCAGCCCTCGATGACGCGTTATCGTGTGCTCGGCCGCGCGCCGGGCCAAGGGTTGGAGATGACCTGGCTGGAGCTGAAACCCGAGACCGGCCGCACGCACCAGATCCGTGTGCACTGCGCCCAGGCCGGCTGCCCGGTGATCGGCGAACGCATGTATGCGACGCCCGACCCCGGCGTTGTGCTGCACCTGCTGTCGCGCTCGATCGTGCTGCCAATGTCGAAAAACAAGCCGCCGGTCGCCGTCACCGCGCCGCCGCCACAACATATGCTGAAAGCGCTGGAAGCTTGCGGCTTCACTCCCGCGAGCTGACCCAGATGCGCAGCGGATCGCCCAGCTCGAAGCCGGCATCGAGCGCGCCCTGCAATTCGCTGCCGGATTCGTAGCCGACCAGCGGCAGGCGCGGAAATGTCCTGGCGGCGAGCAGCGCCAGCGACCGCCACACCGCCGCGGCATCGGCTGCCTCGGCCACGACATTGCTGATGCCGACCACGTCGTCGGCCTTGTAGAGCGTGAAACCGGCCACGATGGCGAAGCCGCGCCGACCCGTGAACATCGCGAAGTTCGGATCGTCGACGGGGAAATCGCCCTTGCCGCCGCGCTCCCAGACGATGTCCGACATGACCGGCGTGGCATCCGCCAATTCGTTGCGGATCCAGCTCGCCTCGAAAAGCAAATCGAAGCCCTGCTTGCCGAGGTCGAGGCTGTTGAAGCTGTCCTTCACCGCCCAGCGGCCCGGCGGATTTGATTGGGCGAGGATGCGGATGGCCTCAAGCTGGTTCTCGACCGCGACGTTACCCGGCGTCAGCGTCACCGCATTGGGATAGAAGCGCGGCACCTGCTCGGCATTGACCCAGATGTGCTGCAGGAAGCGCCCACTCTCACCATGAACACGGCAGACCGCATCGCACCAATGGGCGTTGTTGGCGGCAGCGGCGGGCGTCCAGGTCTTCAGGCGCGCACTTCCTCTCGCTGGAAGATCACATAGGCGGCGGCGAAGACCACGATCATGCCGGCGATGAGTCCGGTGATCTGCGGCCAGATCAAAAGCAGGCTCTGGTCGAGCGGCAAAGGTGCACCGGTGATCAACCCGCGCATCTGCGGCGGCAGCATGGTGCCGAAGGTCCGCGTCTCGGGATTGAGCAGCGCCACCACGGCTTCGGTGAACAGCGTGCCGGGCGACAGCCGCGCCAGCCCCATGCCCAGTTGTTCGTAAGCCAGGAACTCCTCGGCGCTCTGGAACTGCGCCGGCGCGAAGCCCAGCGTGATCGCCGAGGCGATCATCGGCCAGAGGATGAAGAAGAACAGCCAGAGCCCGAGCGCGCAGAGCGCCGAGGTCGCCGTCGAGCGGAAGATCACAGAGAACAGCATCGAGGCCGCGAGCCACACACCGCCATAGGCAATGGCTGCGATCAGGAAGCCCGCGCCGCGCGCCACCTCGACACCGCGCGGCGGCAGGCCGAGCAGGACCAGGCCAGCGCCGAAGACGATCAGCCAGAGGGCGGCCAACGCCACGGCCAGCGTCGCCAGGCCAGCCAGGAATTTTCCGAGCAGCAGCGCATCGCGATAGAGAGGCTGCGACAGCACGCGCGACAGGGTACGCCGGTTGAACTCGCTGTTGATGGCGTCGAAACCAAGACCGATCGCCATCAGCGGGATCACGAAATTCAGGGCGAAGACAAAGGAAATCGGCAGCCGCTCGGGCGCCAGCGTGAAGATGCGCAGGAACAGGAAAGGATCGGCTTCCGTAACATTGCGCAGCTCCTGCAGCGACGAAGCCACGGGAAAGGCGCCGAAGACGATGACGAAGAGCATCAAGACCATCATGCGCGCACTGCTGAGATGGTCGGAGAATTCCTTGACGAAAACCGGCCCCAGACCGGTGAAGGGAGAGCCTTTACGCTGCGGCATTGCGGGCCTCGGCCTCGAAATAATGTGTGTAGACCTCTTCGAGGCTGGGCTGCAGGTCGGCGAGCAGCGTCAGCGAGCCGCCATTGGCGACAATGCGTTGCGCTACCGCCGCTCGTACATCGCGGTCGGCCACCACGCGCCAGACGTCCCCGTGATCGTGATAGACGTTCTGCACACCCTCGACGCCGCGCAGCAGGCCGGGAATGCCGCCGCCGCCCGTGGCCTCGACACGCAGCGGATGTCCCGCCCCCAGCACCTGGTTGGCCAGTTCGACGACGGTGCCCATCAGGGCGACCTTGCCGCGATTGAAGAGAGCGACGCGGTCGCAAACACTCTGCACGCGGTCGAGCAGATGCGACGACAGCAGCACGGCCACGCCGTGGCTCTTGAGGCGCCGGATCATCCCCAGCAGCTCATGCGTCGCATGCGGATCGAGGCCGGAGGTCGGCTCGTCGAGAATCGCCACCTCGGCGCGCTTCATGACGATCTCGGCGATGCCCAGCCGCTGGCGCATGCCGCGCGAATAGGTCGAGACGCGCTGGTCGACGACATCGGCCAGCTCGACGCTTTCCATCGCCTCCATGATACGCTTGTTGGCCTCGGCGCGCGGGATTTCCAGCAGGCGCGCCGTGTAGCGCAGGTTCTCGCGTGCCGTCATGTGGTCGTAGAAGCCGACCGCGTCGGGCAGGTAACCGACGCGGCGCTTGACCTCGAGCGGCTCGCGCACCGGATCGAAGCCCAGCACATTGACCGAGCCGCCGCTGGTTTCCGTCAAGCCCAGCAGCATCAGGATGGTCGTGGTCTTGCCGGCCCCGTTGGGGCCCAGCAGGCCGAATATCTCGCCGCGTCTGATGCTGAGGTCGATGGCGTCGACTGCCCGTGTCGCGCCGTAGAGCTTCAGCAATCCGCGGACCTCGATGACGTTGTCGGTCATCGCATTCTTTACCGGCGACCGAAGCGCATGACGGCGCCCAGCAGGACCAGCAGGGCGATGGCGATGATGCCGATGCCGGCGATGCCCCAGAGCGTCGAGGTCGTCACGGTGACGCGGAAGTCGGCCGAGCTGGTCTCGCCGCGTCCATTGGCGCGGAACGAGGCTACGTAATCGCCGGCGATCGCCTTGTCGCCCGGCGTCACCAGGACCTTCACTTCCTTCTTGTCGCCCGGCGCCACGCTGGGAAGGCTCTTGGGATCGAACTCGACCTTCCAGTTGCTGGGCACGGTGCCCGACATCTCGACCTCGTCGATCGGCGCGGTGCCGTCGTTGTTCAGGATCAGCGTATAGGTCGAGGTCTTGCCGACCTCCGCCTCGCCGCTCAGGCGTCCATCCTTGGTGGTGAGCTGCAGGCGTCCCTGGCCGCTGATCTGCAGCGTCACGCGCATCTCGGCGGTGGCGCCTTCGGCGGCGACCTTGACCAGCACGGGATAGTCGCCGGCCTTCACATCGCGCGGCGGTGTCACCTTGACCTTGATGTCCTTGGACTGGCCGGCCTCGACCGGGATCGAGCTGATCTCGTTGGAGCCGAAGCCTTCGGTGAAGGTCGACTGGAAATTGGCCGGGCCCTGCGCCGTGAGCGCCACGGTCAGGTCCTTGCCCGAATCGTTGCTGATCGCCAGCGTGTATTCGAAGCTCGAGCGCGGCGTGCCGCGCAGCGACGGCAGACGCGACTTTAGCGTCAGCTTGGCCGGCGCCTCGGTGCCGACGGTGAGCGTGAGCGGCAGCTCGCTCGACTGGGTCGGACCCTTGGCGCGCAGCGTGATGCCCTGCGAGCCCGGCTTGGCCTCCTTCGGCGCCTCGACGCGCAACGACAGGCTGACCGTCTCGTTGACGCCCGGCATCGCCGCCCCCACCGGCTGACCGCCGCCCAGGATGTCGACCTTCCAGCCGGCCGGCACGCCGTCGACGGAAAGGGCGAGTTGCTCGGGCGCGAGGCCGGCGTTCTGCAGCTTCACGCGGACGGTGGTGACTTCGCCCGCCCGCACGGTCTGGGCCGGATAGTCTGTCAGAAGCCACAGGCCCTTCACGCCAGATGCGGCCGGCGGATCGGCGGCCCAAACGGCTACGGGAACGAGGCAGGGCAGCACGAGGAGCGAAAGAAGAACGATCAAACGGCGCATCGGTATCTGCGTCCTTGGTTTGAGAGGAATGACGATCAGGCGGCGGCGCTGGGCCGGGCCTTCATGCGTTCATACCACGCCCCGAGGTTCTTGAGGGCGGGATCGAGCGGTTGGCCGACCTTGCCCATGAAATCGAGGAAGGCGAAGAGCAGGATATCGGCCATGGTGAGCTTGGTGCCGACGATGAAGGGCTTGCCAGCCATCAGCCCATCGAGCCAGGCGAGCTTGTCGCGCGCCGTCGCCTTCAGCTCGTCCGCCGCCTGCGGAATGCAGCGGATGCGGTCCTGGAACATCTTCAGGCCTTCGGAGAAACGAAACCCGTTGGCCGCCGGCTCGACGATGTTGAGATCGATGCGGCGCGTCCACATGCGGGTGAGCGCGCGTTCCTCCGGCGTATCGCCGATCAGCGAGGGCGTGTCCTTCTTCAGTTCATCGACGTATTCGCAGATGGCCGTGATCTCGGCCAGCACCGTGCCGTCGTCGAGCACCAGCGCCGGTGTCTGACCCGCGGGATTGACGTCGAGATAGGGCGCCTTGCGGTTCTCGCCGCCGCGCAGGTCGACCTCGACCTTGGGCACGTCCATGCCCTTCTCGGCCATGAACATACGGACCATGCGGGGATTGGGGCCGCCTGAGTTGTAGAACTTCATTGTTTCCTCCTGAATTTGGTCACAAGCGCTAGCAACCGGCCCGCATCAGGTCAACAAAATGCAGTCGCTTGCGCTTAACCCACCCGTCCAAAGGCGCTAGGCTCGGCGCGCAGGGAAGGTGATTTTGGGAACTACGACCGTCGTGCCGCCATCGGGCGACTCCTATGTCGACGGCGTCTTGGACGGCCGGCGCTGGACAACCGCGCTCACCATCAGCCTGCCCAGCCAGCCCAGCGATTACGGCCCTGGCTATGCCGACCAGAACGCCATCACCCAGAACTTCGGCGCCCTCAACGACGCCCAGCGCACCGAGATCGCCTATATCGTCGGCACCGAACTCGGCACCTTCCTTGCCGCCCCGATTGCCTATCTCGGCGACAACGGCGACGGCGACATTCGCCTCGCCGCCTCCGACGCGCCCGTCGGCTCCTACGCCTATTATCCCGACGACGATTCGACGGGCGGCGACGTCTTCATCGGCCGCACCCATCCGGAAGACGTCACGCCCATTGCCGGCAACTACGGCTGGCAGACCTTCTCGCATGAACTCGGCCATGCGCTCGGCCTGAAGCATCCCTTCGATACCGGCGAGGCCGGCTTCAACCCGATGCCGGGCGACCGCGAAGGTCTCGAATTCACGACGATGAGCTACAAGACCAACCCCACCGAGGGGTATGGCTATACCAACGAGGAGTTCGGCTACCCGCAGAGCTACATGATGTACGACATCGCGGCCTTGCAGTACCTCTACGGCGCCAACTTCAACGGCCGCGGCGGCGACACGCACTATCAATGGGATCCGCTGACCGGACAGCAATTCGTCGACGGCACGGCGCAGTTCCTGCCGGGCGCCAACCGCATCTTCCTCACCGTCTGGGACGGCAACGGCCGCGACCTCTACGACTTCTCCAACTACACCACTGCGCTCAACGTCGATCTCGAGCCCGGCGAATGGACGACGCTCGACACAGCGCAGCTCGCCGATCTCGGTCTCGGCCATACCGCACGCGGCAGCATCGCCAATGCGCTGCAGTTCGAGGGCGATGCCCGCTCGCTCATCGAGGATGTCTTCGGCGGCAGCGCCGGCGATATCATTCGTGGCAATGCGGCCAGCAACTGGCTGGTCGGCGGCGGCGGCAATGACACCATGGCCGGCTTCCAGAACGACGACACGCTCGTGGGCGACGGCGGCGACGACACGCTCTATGGTGGCGGCGGGAGCGATTTCCTGAACGGCGACCAGGGTAACGATGTTCTCTATGGCAGCATCGGCGACGACGCCCTGCTCGGCGGCGCCCAGGGTGACGACATCGTCTATGGCGGCGACGGCAACGACACCCTGCGCGGCGATGCCGGCAACGACACCCTGACCGGTGGCGACGGCAACGACGTCTTCTTCGGTGGCAGCGGTCTCGACACCATCGCCGACTTTACACCGGGCATCGACCGCATCGACCTCACGGCCTATCACCTTCATCTGTCCGAGATCGCCATCACCGGCGGCGCCGATACCACCCTCACCTTCGGCGACGAGACGCTCGTGCTGAGCGGCGTATCGCCCGGCTCGCTGGCCGAAGCGGACTTCCTGGGCCTCATTCCCGAAAGCGGCATGTCGACCAACGACCTGCTGGGCGGCAATGGCGGCAACAACACGCTCCTCGGCGACGCGGGTGACGACACGCTGGTCGGCCTGGGCGGCGACGATGCCCTCTACGGCGGTGGCGACAGCGATTTCATCGACGGCGGTTTTGGCAACGACATCGTCGACGGCGGCTCTGGCAACGACGCCCTCGTCGGCGGCGCGCAGGGCGACGACACGGTCTATGGTGGCAACGGCCACGACAACTTGCGCGGCGACGACGGCAACGACACGATTTTCGGTGGCGACGGCAACGACACCCTCTTCGGCGGTCACGAAGCCAACACGCTGTTTGGCGGCATCGGCGGCGATATCTTCGTGGCCACTGCCGACGAGCACGGCCTCAACACCATCGCCGACTTCGAGCTAGGCGCCGACCACATCGACCTGTCAGGCCGGCACGTTCATTTTTCGCAGCTGCAGATCTCCGGCACGACCGACGCCATCTTCACCTTCGGCGATCAGGTCCTCATCGTGACCGGCATCGCGCCCAACGCCCTTACGGCCTCCGACTTCATCGGCCTCGAACCGCTCTAACGCCAGGGTTCGACGAGAATCTTGGTGTGCCGCTCGGGATAGGCCAGCTCGGCGAAAGCCGCTTTCACACCGTCCAGCCCGACCTTGCCGCTGATCAGCGCCTCGGCATCGACCTTGCCTTCCGCCAGCAGTCGCAGCGAACGGGCGAATTCGTCGGGCGTGTAGCCCAGCACGAACTGCAGGCTGAGTTCCTTGAGGATGGCGAAGAGCGGCTCGATGCGGTCCTGCTCCATGCAGACGCCGGCCACGACGATGCGGGCATCGCGCGGCGCCGCTTCGAAGATCTGCTGGATCAGGCCCGGCACGCCGACACACTCGAAGATCACGACCCGCTTGCCCGGGGCCAGCCTGGCATAGGCGACTCCTTTGCCGGATCGACCACGATATCGGCGCCTATCTTCGCCGCCAGCTCCCGCCGCTTGGGCGAAAAATCGGCGGCAACGATGGGATGCAGGCCCTTGAGACGCAGGCCGACAATAACGGCGAGCCCGACCGGCCCGCAGCCCACGACCAGAGCGGCCTCCTCGCCGGTCAAAGCCGCCTTTTCGACAGCATGAATGCCGACGGCCAGCGGCTCGGTGAGTGCGGCGTGGTCGGTCGAGAGTCCGTTCGGCACTTCGAGCAGCAGGGGCGCGGAGACCACCATGCGTTCGGCGAAGCCGCCTGGATAATCGTTGGAATAGCCGATAGTCATCGGCCCCTCGGCGCGCAGCATCACCGGCATGGCGCAGCAGCGCGTGCCGGGTTTCAGCTTGCGCTCGGTGTCGGGACCGTAGTCCAGCACCTCGCAACAGAATTCGTGGCCGAAGACGATGTCGCGCGACAGGTCCATCGGCACGCGGCCGGGAATGCGTTTGGACATCCCCACCATCTGCGGCGCGTGCCTGGCGGCATGCAGGTCGGAGCCGCAGATGCCGCAGGCCAGCGTCTTCACCAGGACCTGGCCGGCGATCGCCTTGGGTTCCGGAACCTCGCCGACGCCGATCGAACCATCGCGGAAAATCGCCGCTCTCATCGCTTCCTCCTCACGCCGCCAGCGCGTCGCATACGGCGTTGCGCAAAGCAGGCAAGACCTCCGTCTCGAACCAGGGATTGCGCTTCATCCAGATGCCGCTGCGCCACGACGGATGTGGCAGCGGAAAGAAGGCGGGCCCATGCGCGGCGAAATCCTTCACCGTCTCGGTCAGGGTCAAGCGGGTCTTCAGGTACCGTGCCTGGGCATAGCCGCCGACCAGCAGCGTTAGCCGCACGCCCTTCAATGCCGTCAGCACGCGATCGTGCCAGAGCGGCGCGCATTCCGGACGCGGCGGCAGATCGCCGGTCTTGCCGGTGCCGGGATAGCAGAAGCCCATGGGCACCAGCGCTACTTTCTTGGGATCGTAGAACGATTCCTCGCCGAGGCCCGTCCAGTCGCGCAGACGCTTGCCGCTGTCGTCCTGCCAGGGCACGCCGCTTTCGTGCACGCGCGCGCCCGACGCCTGGCCGACGATGACCAGCGAGGAACGCGCACTGAATTGGACGACCGGCCGAGGCCCGTGCGGAAGCGCGGCGGCGCAGACGCTGCAACCGCCGATTTCCTTGAGAAGTGCCGGGACGCTAGGCAATGAAACTTCCGATGGTTTCGACAAAGGAGTCGAGCCGGTCATGGTGTACCCAGTGGCCGGCATTGTCGAATTCCACGACCTTGGCGGTCTTGAAATGCGCGACGCGGCCGTCCTTCTCGGGATTGGAGGCCCAGCTCTCCTTGCCGTAGACCAGCAGCGTCGGACAGGTGATCTCGGCCCAGAGAGATTCGATGGCGCCATAGCTCATGTCGTAGGGCGCCCAGGCGCGGACGTAGTTGTCGAACTTCCAGCTATAGGTGCCGTCCTCGTTCTGGTTGACCCCCTGTTGCGTCAGATGCCGCGCCTGCTCGGCGGAGAGGTGCTTGTTCTCCTCCTGCATGCGCTTGAAGGCGTCCTCGATGGTCGGGTATTTGCGCGGACCGCGGGCCGAGAGTTTGCGCTGCTCATCGATCCAGTCGCGCATGCGCTCGGCCATCGGCTTCTTGCGCTCGGCGATGACCTTGGGCGATGGGCCGAGGCCCTCGATCGCCACCAAGCGACGGACCTTGTCCGGGTAAATACCGGTGTAGCGCAGGCAGATATTGCCGCCCAAAGAGTGCGAGACGATCGTGACCGGCGCTAGCGCCTGCTGATGGATCAACTGCGCCAGATCGTAAATATAGGCGCCCATCGAGTAGTTGCCGTCGGGCGACCATTGGCTGTCGCCGTGGCCGCGCAAGTCCGGACAGATGATGTGCCAGTCCTTACGCAGCGCCTGTGCGACCCAATCCCAATTCCGGCAATGATCCCGCCCGCCATGAACCAGCAGCAGCGGCGGCGCGTCGGGGTTGCCCCAATCCACATAGTGAAGACGCAGACGCTGCGAGAAGAAAACCCGGGACGTCGGCCCCGGCATGTCATGAAGGAAAGCCATGGCATCTCTATAGCGAAAAGCGCCGGATTCCGTCACTCTTGGAAAATGATGAACCCCGACCAGAACGAGCTGATCACCCGCACCGGACCCGGCACCAAATGCGGCGCGCTGATGCGACATTATTGGCATCCCGTCGCGCTGGCCGACGAACTGCCCGCCGAGCGGCCGGCCAAGGCCGTGCGCGTCATGGGCCAGGATTTTGTGCTGTTCCGCGACGAGCGCGGCCGGCACGGGCTGCTCGACCGCGACTGCCCGCATCGCGGCGCCGATCTCGTCTTCGGCCGCATCGAGGATGGCGGCATCCGCTGCCTGTTCCATGGCTGGCTCTTCGATGTGGACGGCAAGTGCCTGGAAACGCCGGCCGAACCCGAGGGTTCGGCGCTCTGCCAGCGCGTGAAGCAGCGCTCCTACCCCGTCGTCGTGAAGAACGGCATCGTGTTTGCCTATCTCGGTGCCATTGAAGAGGGGGGTGACGCCCCCGCCTTCCCGGCCTTCGACTGCTTCCTCGCCCCTGGCACGCATGCCTTCGCCTTTAAGGGCCTGATGGAGTGCAACTGGCTGCAGGCGCTCGAGGTCGGCATCGATCCCGCCCATGCCTCCTACCTGCATCGCTTCTACGAGGACGAGGATACCGGCGGCGCCTATGGCAAGCAGTTCCGCTCCGCCTCGGCCGATTCAGACATCCCGATGACGCGCCTGCTGCGCGAATACACGCGGCCGAGACTCGACGTCGAGGCGACTGATTACGGCCTGCGCCTCTTCGCGTTGCGCCAGATCAACGAGCAGCACACGCATGTCCGCGTCACTAATCTCGTCTTCCCCTATGCCTTCGTCATTCCCATGAGCGCGGAGATGACGATCACGCAGTGGCACGTGCCGATCGACGATACGAGCTGCTACTGGTACGCCATCTTCACCAGCTTCGGCGCGCCGGTCGATCACGCCCAGATGCGCGAGCAGCGGCTGCAGCTCTACGAGCTGCCGCATTACCGCCCGCGCGTCGGCCGCACCAACGGCTACGGCTACAAGGTCGAGGAACAGCAGAGCCAAACCTTCACCGGCATGGGCTTCGACATCAATGTCCACGACCAATGGGCGGTCGAGAGCCAGGGCCGCATCCAGGATCGCACGCGCGAACACCTCGGCACGACCGACAAGGCCATCGTCGCCTATCGCCGCATGCTGCTCTCGGCCATCGGCCAGGTCGCGGGCGGCGGCGAGGCGCCGATGTGTCCCGACGCCGACAATGCTGCGAGGATCCGAGGCCCCATCGCCATCGACGGCATGGGCCCGACGCAGGGCTGGGAGTCCTACTGGAAGGAATTCGACGCCCGCCGCCGCAGCGGTTCGAGTTGGGCCGCCAATACCCTGCCGCCACTAGTCACGTAGACGTCCCATGAGCACACGAGCGAGTCTGGCTGAACGGGCCGGTCTATGGACGGCCGACCATCAGGCCGCCGCCCGCGAAGCCGAGCGCCGCATCCTCGCCGGCGAACTCACCGTGGTGCGTCTCGCCTTCGCCGACCAGCACGGCATCCTGCGCGGCAAGACGCTGGTCGCCGCTGAAATCCCCAACGCCATTCGCAACGGCCTTGGCTTCACCACCACGATGCTGCTGAAGGACACCTCGCATCGCACGGTCTTCCCGGTTTGGCAGCCGGGCGGCGGCTTCGGCATGACGGAACTAGAAGGTGCCGCCGATGTGATGATGCTGCCCGACCCCTCGACCTTCCGCGTGCTGCCCTGGGCGCCGCATACCGGCTGGATGCTCTGCGACATCGTCTTTGCCGATGGCCGGCCGATGCCGCTGTCGACGCGCCACCTCTACCGTCAGTCGCTCGCAGCCCTCGCGGCCGAAGGCTACGAATTCATGGCCGGCCTCGAAGTCGAGTTCCATCTCTTCAAGCTGGAGAAAGCGCATCTCGACGCTGGCGATGCCGGCCAGCCCGGCACGCCGCCGGAAGTCTCGCTGCTCAACCAGGGCTATCAGTACCTGACCGAGCAGCGTTACGACGAGATGGACCCGATCCTTGAGATCCTGCGCTCCAACATCGCCGATCTCGGCCTGCCTTTGCGCTCGGTCGAGGTCGAGTTCGGTCCGAGCCAGGTGGAGTTCGTTTTCCGCACCGGCATCGGCATGGATCCTGCCGATACCATGGTTCTGTTCCGCAGCGCCGTGAAACAGGTGGCGCAGCGCAACGGCTATCACGCCACCTTCATGTGCCGGCCCAAGCTGCCCAACGTCATGTCGAGCGGCTGGCATCTGCACCAGTCGCTGCGCGACAAGAAGAGCCATGCCAACGTTTTCATGGATGCCAAGGAGCCGCTGTCGCCCGTGGCCTTGCACTACATGGCCGGTCTTTTGGAACACGCTCGCGCCGCGGCCGCCTTCAGCACGCCGACGCTCAACGGGTACAAGCGCTACCGCCCCTTCTCGCTGGCGCCCGACCGCGCCATCTGGGGCCGCGACAATCGCGGCGTCATGGTGCGCGTGCTGGGCGGCCCGGGCGATCCGGCGACACATCTGGAAAACCGCGTCGGCGAGCCAGCGGCCAATCCCTACCTCTACATGGCAAGCCAGGTGATCGCCGGCCTCGACGGCATCAAGCGCCAACTCAATCCCGGTCCGTCAGCCGACAAGCCCTATGAGGCCCAGGCGCCACTGCTGCCGCGCTCGCTCGGCGAGGCGCTCGACGCCCTGCGCGACAATTCAGTCCTGCGCGCCGACCTCGGCGACTTCTTCGTCGATTATTACCTGAAGCTGAAACAGGCCGAGATCGACCGCTTCGCGCTGGAAGTCAGCGACTGGGAGCAGCGCGAGTACTTCTCGACGTTCTAGTCCTCGCCAATGTCCTCTTTCCAGATTGCCGGAAAATCGCGCTGGAACGTTTCCATCAACTCGATGCATCGGTGATCGTTCAGGATCGTCACCTCGACGCCGCGCGAGCGCAGGAATTCCTCGTTACCGCCAAAAGTCTTGTTCTCGCCGATGATGACCCTGGGGATCTTGAACTGCACGATCGTGCCCGAGCACATCATGCAGGGGCTAAGCGTCGTATAGAGCGTGGTCGTGCGATAGCTCGGACGGCGGCCGGCATGACGCAGACAATCCATCTCGCCATGGGCGATGGCATCGCCCTTCTGGACACGCCTGTTGTGGCCGCGCGCGACGATGCGGCCGTTATCGACCAGCACCGAGCCGATCGGTATCCCGCGCTCGGCGAGGCCTTGCTTTGCTTCTTCCAGCGCCACTTCAAAGGCATCGTCGGCCATTACGCCCTCCAGGACAGGACGCCAGCATAGCATGCGTGCTTGAAAACCAAGGCGAAGTCCGGGACGCTGCCTCAACTCAAGGAATAGCGTACATGGACCTCTGGCAACTCGACGCGACCGATCTGACGCGCCTCATCCGCACCGGCCGCGCTTCGGCCAAGGAAGCCGTTCAATCCGTCCTCGATCGCCTGAAGGCGGTGAACCCCGCCATCAACGCCGTCGTGCGCGTGCTGGAAGCCGAGGCGCTGGCCGAGGCTGAGACCGCCGATGCCGCCCGCTCGCGCGGCCACGCACTCGGGCCGCTTCATGGCGTGCCGGTCACCACCAAGATCAACGTCGACCAGGCCGGCCTGCCGACCGACAACGGCGTCATCCCGCTCAAGGATTTCATCGCCCAGGAAGACAGCCCGGTCGTCGCCAATCTCAAGCATGCTGGCGCCATTATTATCGGCCGCACCAATGCGCCGGCCTTCTCTATGCGAATCTTCACCGACAATGCCCTGCACGGCCGCACGCTCAACCCGCGCGATCCCTCGGTGACACCCGGCGGATCGAGCGGCGGCGCCGGTGCTGCCATCGCCACCGGCATCGGCCCGATCGCGCATGGCAACGACATCGGCGGCTCGGTGCGCATCCCGGCCTATTGCAATGGCGTGATCGGCCTGCGCGTCGGCTTCGGCCGCATCCCCGCACTCAATCCCTCCGCCGCCGCGAATGGCCGACCGATCGGCGCAGTGCTGATGGCTGTGCAAGGCCCCCATACTCGCACC
>JBBRFD010000039.1:0-30651 GCA_038224985.1 Reyranellales bacterium | reverse complement strand
ATACGGATGTTCGCCAGGCCTATCTCGGCGACGATGGAATGGTCGCCTGATGCTGCGCGTCCGCGACCTCGAAGCCTTCTACGGTTCCAGCCAGGCGCTGTTTGGCATGGAGCTCGCCGTCGACCGCGGCGAGGTCGTGACGCTGATGGGCCGCAACGGCATGGGCAAGACCACGACCGTGCATTCGATCATGGGCCTGATCGAAACGCGGCGCGGCAGCATCGAGTTCGACGGCATCCCCATCGCCGCGCTGCCCTCCTTCCGCATCGCCCGCCTCGGCCTCGGCCTGGTGCCGGAAGGCCGCCAGATCTTCCCGAACCTCTCGGTCTACGAGAACCTCGTCGCCGCCTCGGCCAACCGCGATGGCCGCGCCAATCCCTGGACCATCGCGCGGGTCTACGAGTTCTTTCCACGCCTGCAGGAACGCCAGCGCAACCGCGGCAACCAGCTCTCCGGCGGCGAGCAGCAGATGCTGGCGATCGGCCGGGCGCTGATGACCAATCCCAAGCTGCTGATCCTCGATGAAGCGACCGAAGGCCTGGCACCGTTGATCCGACAGGAAATCTGGGCCTGCCTCGGCCGCTTGAAGAGCGAAGGCCAGGCCATCCTGGTCATCGACAAGAATATCGGCGTCCTGATCGGGCTCGCCGACCGCCACCACATCGTCGAAAAAGGCCGCGTGGTGTGGACGGGCAGCTCCGAGGCGCTGGCGAAAGACGCGGAGTTGCAGCACAAATACCTCGGTGTCTAAGAGGATATCGATGCGTCCCAGTCTCCTTGCCGCTTGCCTCGCCTTTCTTGCCGGACCAGCTTTCGCGCAGGGCTCGGTCAACGTCTACAACTGGTCGGATTATATCGCCGAGGACCAGCTAAAGGCCTTCACCAAGGACACCGGAATCAAGGTCAATTACACGACCTACGACTCCAACGAGATCCTCGACGCCAAGCTGAAGACCGGCAGGTCGGGCTATGACGTCGTCGTGCCAACCGCCTCGCCCTTCTTCGTGCGCCAGCTCGCCGCTGGCCTGTTCCGGCCGCTCGACAAATCCAGGCTGAAAAACGGGAGCAATCTCGACCCCGAGATCATGGCGGCGCTGGCCAAATACGACGCCGGCAATGCCCATGGCGTGCCCTGGATGTGGGGAACCACCGGCATCGGCTACAATGTCACCGCCATCAAGAAGCGCATGCCCGACGCGCCGGTCGATTCGCTGCGCATGATCTTCGATCCGGCGGTCGTGGCGAAGTTCAAGGATTGCGGCGTCATGCTGCTCGACAGCGCCACCGACGTGTTGCCGGCGGCACTGAAATATCTCGGCCTCGATCCCGATTCGAAGAAGACCGAGGATCTCGCCAGGGCGGCCGATGTCGTGAAAGCGATTCGCCCGTTCGTGCGCAAGTTTCATTCCTCGGAGTACATCAACGCACTGGCTGGCGGCGACATCTGCCTCGCCTTCGGCTTCTCCGGCGACATCTTCCAGGCGCGCGATCGTGGCGCGAAGGCCAAGAACACGCAGGAGATCGCCTATGCCATTCCCAAGGAAGGCTCTCTGCTCTGGATCGACGTCGTCGCCATTCCCAAGGATGCGCCCAACCTCGACGCAGCCTATCGCTTCGTCGACTTCATGCTCGATCCCAAGGTCGCCGCTGCCTCCAGCGCCGTTACCGGCTATGCCAATGGCAACAAGGCGGCGACCGCGCTGCTCGACAAGGCGATCGCCGGCAATCCGCTGATCTATCCGCCGGCCGAGGTGCGCGCCAGGTTCTATTCGATCACCGCCGGCGATGCCGAGCAGGTGCGCGAGCGCACGCGGCTCTGGACCACAATCAAGACCGGGCGATGAGCGGCAAATGAGCGGCGCGATCGTCCGCATCGAAGGACTGACCAAGCGGTTCGGCGCTGTTGCCGCCGTCGACGCCGTCGATCTCGACATCGAGCGCGGCGAACTCTTCGCCCTGCTGGGCGGCTCGGGCTGCGGCAAGACCACGCTTCTGCGCCTGCTCGCAGGTTTCGAAACGCCCGATGCCGGCCGCCTGTTCATCGACGACCACGACATGACCGACGTCCCGCCGCACCGCCGGCCGGTCAACATGATGTTCCAGTCCTACGCCCTCTTCCCGCATATGACGGTGGCGGCCAATGTCGGCTACGGCCTGCGCCGCGAAGGCGTCGCCCGCGCCGAGATCGATGCGCGGGTCGGCGATCTCCTGAAGCTGGTCCATCTCACCGACTACGCCCTGCGCAAGCCGGCGCAGCTTTCGGGCGGCCAGCGCCAGCGCGTGGCGCTGGCCCGCGCGCTGATCAAGCAGCCCAAGCTGCTGCTGCTCGACGAGCCGCTCGCTGCCCTCGACCGCAAGCTGCGCGAGGGCACGCGTTTCGAAATGGTGCGCCTGCAGGAACAGCTCGGCCTCACCTTCGTCATGGTGACGCACGACCAGGAGGAGGCGATGTCCATGGCGACACGCCTCGCCGTCATGGAAGCTGGCCGCATCGTCCAGACCGGCACGCCCCGCGAAGTCTACGAACGCCCCAACTCGCGCTTCGTCGCCGGCTTCATCGGCATCGCCAATATCTTCGAAAAAGACGGCCACTGGTTTGCCGTCCGGCCGGAAAAGATCGCCCTCAACGCGACGCGGCCGGATCTGGCCAATGTCCGGCATGGCAAGATCGTCGACATCGCCTATGAGGGCGACCGTTCGCTCTATCGTGTCGCCACCGACGACGGCATCTTCACCGTCTCGACCGCGCCCGATACAGCCCATCGCCGCGGCGACATCGTCTGGCTGAGCTGGCCCGCCGATGCCGCGCATGGGCTCGACGGCTGACCATGCGCGCCGTCATCACCCTGCCCTTCCTCTGGCTGCTTGTCTTCTTCGCATTGCCCTTCGCGCTGGTGCTGGCGATCGCGCTCGGCACCAATGCGCCCGACTCGGCGCCCCCGGTGACGCTCGGTCTCAGCTTCAAGAGTTTCGCCTTGCTCTTCAGCGACGATCTGTATCTGGCTGCCTGGATCTCCTCGATCCGCATCGCCGCCACATCGACGCTGGCCACGCTCCTGCTGGGCTATCCCATGGCCTATGCCATCGCCCGCGCGCGGGCCGAGCGCCGGCCTCTGCTGCTGATGCTGATCGTGCTGCCCTTCTGGACCTCGTTCCTGATCCGCATTTATGCCTGGATGGGCCTGCTGTCGGAGAATGGCTTGCTCAACCAGTTCCTGCGCGGCACGGGCCTCGTCGAGAACCCCGGCACCATCCTCGGCACCGAATGGGCCGTTCATCTCGGCATCGTCTACGCTTACCTGCCGTTCATGGTGCTGCCGCTTTACGCCACGCTGGAAAAGCTCGACATGGGCCTGCTAGAAGCGGCGGCCGATCTGGGCGCGCGGCCCTTCACCGCCTTCCTCACCGTCACCCTGCCGCTGTCGTTGCCCGGAATCGCCGCCGGCTGCCTGCTGGTCTTTATCCCCGCAGTGGGCGAGTTCGTCATTCCCGACCTGCTGGGTGGCACCGAGACGCTGATGATCGGCAAGGTGTTGTGGGACGAGTTTTTCACCAATAGCGACTGGCCACTGGCCTCGGCTGTCGCCATCTGCCTGCTGGTGCTGCTGGTCGGCCCCATCCTTATGTTCCAGCGCCAGCAGGCGCGCAGCCTCGAGGCCGGACGATGAGGCTCGCCTTCACCGCTCTGGCCTTCGGCTACGCATTTCTCTACCTGCCGATCGCCCTGGTCATGGTCTACTCGTTCAACGAGTCGCGCATGGTGACGGTGTGGGCCGGCTTCTCGACCAAATGGTGGCGCGCGCTTTTCGCCAACGAGGCCATGCTGCAGGCTGCCTTTCTCTCGCTCAGGATCGCCGTCGTCAGCGCCACCGTCGCGACCGTGCTCGGGCTCGCCGCCGGTTACGTCCTGGCGCGCGTGCCGCGTTTCTTCGGCCGCACCCTGTTCAGTGGCCTCGTCATCGCGCCGATGGTGATGCCGGAAGTCGTCATGGGCATTTCCATGCTGCTGCTCTTCGTCGGCAGCGAGCAGTTCTTCGGCGGCCCGGAGCGCGGTTTCCTCACCATCGCCATCGGCCATATCACCTTCTCCATGGCCTTCGTCGCCATCGTCGTTCAGGCTCGCCTCGTCGATTTCGACCGCTCGCTGGAAGAGGCGGCGATGGACCTCGGCGCCACCCCCTGGACCACCTTCCTCACCATCACCCTGCCGCTGATCGCGCCTGCCCTGATGTCGGGCTGGCTGCTCGCCTTCACGCTTTCTCTCGATGATTTGATCCTGACGCAGTTCGTCGCGGGGGCGCAGTCGCAGACCCTGCCGATGCGCGTCTATTCCAGCGTTCGGCTGGGCGTCGATCCACAAATCAATGTGCTGGCAACGATCGTCGTTTGCATTGCAGCGACGGCACTTATCCTCTCGGGCTGGCTGACGCGACGTCGGGTTTGAGCTAGGGTTATTCGAAATTTGGGAGACGGCAATGAAATCTTTAGAAATCCTTAAGGCGTCGCGGCGTAATGTGCTTCAGGGCGTGGGTATGGCCACAATCGGAGCTTCTCTGCCGGCCGGATCGGCGGCACTTGCGCAGACGGCACCGGCCGCTGCTGCCAAAGGCCCCAAACTTCTCGAAATGGACGGAAAGGCCAAGCTCACCGTGCTGGGCGACAAGCCTTTGGTCGCCGAAACACCGGCGGAGATGCTCGACGACGATGTCACCCCGACCGAAAAGCTCTTCATCCGCAACAACGGCCAGACCCCCGAGATCAGCGGCGATCCCAAGGCCTGGAAGATCAAGATCGATGGCGAGGTCGACAAGCCGATGGCGATCACCGTCGGCGATCTCATAAGCAAGTTCCCCAATGTCACGCTGAAGCTGATGCTGGAATGCGGCGGCAACGGCCGTTCGTTCTTCTCGCCTGAGGCTCGCGGCAACCAGTGGACCAATGGCGGCGCCGGCTGTCCTGAATGGACCGGCGTGCGGCTGGCCGACGTACTGAAGGCCACCGGACTAAAGTCCACGGCGGTCTATACCGGCCATTACGGCGCCGATCCCACTCTTGCGGGCGAAACCAACAAGCCCACGATCTCGCGTGGTGTGCGTATGGCCAAGGCGATGGACGAGCACACGATCATCGCCTTCAAGCTCAACGGTAAGGACATCCCGCTGATCCATGGCGGACCTGTGCGCCTCGTCGTGCCGGGTTGGCCTGCCTCTGCTTCGACCAAGTGGCTGAACCGCATCTGGGTGCGCGACAAGGAGCATGACGGCCCCGGCATGGGCGGTTTCTCCTACCGCGTGCCGAAGAAGCCGATCGTTCCCGGCAGCAAGGGCGACGACAAGGACATGGCCATCCTCGAATCGATGCCGGTCCGCTCGATCGTCACCTTCCCCGCCGATGGCGCCAAGCTTGCCGCCGGCACGCGCAAGCTCGACGTGCGCGGCCACGCCTGGGCCGGCGACAACGACGTTAAGTCGGTCGATATCTCGACTGACTACGGCGTCACGTGGAAGAGCGCCACGGTCAATGCGCCGGCCAACAAGTATGCCTGGCAGCGCTTCACCGCCTCGGTCGATCTGCCGAGCGCCGGCTATTACGAAGTCTGGGCCAAGGCCACCGACAGCAAGGGCGTCACGCAGCCCTTCGTCGCCGGCAATTGGGCCCCGCAGGGCTACGGCGCCAACCCGGTCAACCGCATCCGGTTGCTCGTCGAATCTTGAGCCAGATCAACATCACGAACGTCTGCGTCATCACGCTGACGGCGGTCGTCCTGCTGCTCGCCACCGACAAGTCGGGCTCGTGGAATCGCGAGATCTACGTGCCGCCGCCCAAGCCGGTGCCCGTCGCGGCGGCCGTGCCCAATCCCGACAAGGGCAAGCCGCCACCGCATAACGACAAGGTCGAGGACCTGCCCGAGGGCAAGGGCCGCGAGACCACCTTCTATACCTGCACGGCCTGCCACGGCGTGGCGCTGATCAAGGCACAGGGCCTGACGCGCGATCTGTGGGATTCGAGCATCGACCTGATGCAGGAGAAGCATCGCATGCCCCAGGTCAAGGCCGAGGACCGCGCCGAGATCCTTGCCTATCTCACCGAGCAATTTCCGCCGCGCCGGCGCGGTCGCAACAGCGACAATCCGTTTCTCAAGTAGCGGCTATCGCGCCGTGATGGCACTGCGCAGCCGGACCGGCGAGGCAACATTTTCCAGACGCTCCATGCCCTGGCCGGTGCCCAGCACGTGGATCGTGCCGAAGCCCAGCACCCGGCCAACGACCGACTGATCGACGTTCACCGTTTCGATCTTGTCCATGTTCATCTCGACGGTGTGCCGCCAGATGAAGCCGCGCTTGTAGATGACGCGATGATCCGTCACCGCCAGCTCGGTGATCCATTGCCTGAACCAGGCCCGGATGAACGAGTAGAGACCCGCCAGCGCGATCATGCCGCCGAGCACGAGGACCGCCAGCGACATGTCGCGGTCGACGAACCGCTGGGAGAACAGGACGATGGCGGCGCCCAGCCCGATGAAAAAGAGGCCGGGAAGGAAGACGACCCAGTGCAGCTTGCCGATGGCCTTGATGTTCTCGCCGGGCTGCAGCACGGATTTCACGTAAGACACTTTCGCTCTCCTCATTGCCGACTGGCCAAACGCGACCTTGCCGCCCGCCTTCCGCCTACCTTACGCTCCGCTCCGGCTGGCCGGCAAAGAAACTGGGGGAAACGCGATGAGTGACGTGCGCATTCTGGCGACGGGTCTCGGCTTTCCTGAAGGCCCGATCGTCATGCATGACGGATCGGTGATCCTGACCGAGATCCGCAAGAACCAATGCTCGCGCGTGACACCCGACGGCAAGGTGTCGCTGTTCTCGGCGACCGGTGGCGGCCCCAACGGTATCGCCGTCGGGCCCGATGGCGCCCTCTACGTCGTCAACAACGGTGGCAACCGCTACGTCGAAGGCGTCTCGATGGGACAGGGGCCAAGCCCCGACTACAAATCCGGCTCTGTCCAGCGGCTCGACCGGACGACGGGTGCGGCCACGACGCTCTATACCGAATGCGGCGGCCACAAACTGTCGGCACCCAACGACATCGTCTTCGACAAGGCCGGCGGCTTCTACTTCACCGACCTCGGCAAGCGGCATCCCCGCCATCGCGACCATGGCGGCGTCTACTACGCGCTGCCCGACGGATCGAAGATCGCCTGCCTCGCCTATCCCATGCTCAGCCCCAACGGCTGCGGCCTGTCGCCCGACGGCAGGGTCCTCTACGTCGCCGATACCGAGGGCGCGCGGCTCTGGGCCTTCGACGTCGAAGGACCGGGCAAGCTGCGCGCGCCGAGGGGTCATGCGCCGCATGGCGGCCGTCCCCTCGCCGGCCTGCCGGGCCGTGCCCGCTTCGACAGCCTGGCGGTGATGGCCAATGGCAATATCGCCGTGGCAACGCTTACCACCGGCATGATCACCGAGTTCTCGCCGGCGGGCGCCATCGTGCGCGAAGTGAAGATGCCGGACGTTTTTCCGACCAACATCTGCTTCGGCGGCTCCGACATGCGCACGGCCTATATCACCCTGTCGGATGCCGGCCAGCTCGGCGTCATGCAATGGCCGGGACCCGGCCTCAAGCTCAACTTCAACTGACGGAGAAACACATGGACGGCAACGGACAGACGATCATCGATCTCGACAGGAGGCGCATGCAGGCTATGGCGGCCAAGGACATCGCCACGATGTGAAGGCGCAAGACATGGGCGATGCCGTCGTGCTGAACGGCACGGCGCAGATCAAGGTCGTGTCCAAGGGCACGCCCAATGCATTCGGCGTGCGGTTCACGGATGTTTATGCCAAGCGCAATGGCCGCTGGCAGATGGTAGTGTGGCAGTCGACCAAGCTACCCACTTGAAGCTACCAAGCGTAACCTTTGGGAGACCCGGCCATGATCGACGCCAAGCTCGCGCCCAACCTGCCGCAATGGATGAAGGATCATGTCGACCGCTATCTGAAGAGCGGCGGCGCCGATGGTCACCTTTACACCATCAACCCGGCCAATGCGCCTCCCATGACGGTGCCTTCGCTGCTGCTCGTCACCAAGGGACGGAAGTCGGGTGAAAAATTCCTGTTTCCCCTGTTCTACGGCGAAACTGGCGGCAGCTATTTCGTCATCGCCTCCAAGGGTGGCGCGCCGGAGCATCCCGGCTGGTACCGCAACATGCTGGCCGATCCCAATGTCGAGATCCAGGTCGGCACCAAAACGATGACGGCGCGCGCACGCGACGCCAGCGGCGCCGAGCGCGCCAAGCTGTGGGAGCAAGGGGTTGGCTTCTTCCCGCCCTATGCCGACTATCAGAAGAAGTCCGCCGGCCGTGAGATCCCCGTAGTCGTGCTGGACCCCGTCGGCTGACGCCAGGTCTTCAGCGCAACGGCGAGAATTTCGCCGGTACGGCGAACAGGCTCGACTGGCGATGCAGAACGGTGGTGTTGGGGTCGCGCGGCGGTGGCCAGTTGCCGGCCTTGGTGCCCTCGGCGCGCAGGCGTTCACGCTCACCCATGTTCTTGTAGGCCCAGACATGGACCCACTGGTTCAGCGGGCCGATCTCGGTGAAACCGGCGAAGATCAGCGGCGAGATCGCCGAGCGTTCCTTGATGCGCGGCGTCCAGGCATCGATGACCTTGGGAATGGCGCCGGGCCCGTAGGTATAAGTGCGGAATTCGTAGATACCGCCATGTTCCGCCGGCTCGAAATGCGGCGAGAACGGCGCCGGATACAAAATCTTGGCTTCCATATCGAGGACGAAGTCGGCGATCTTGGGCGGCCAGACCTTGGCCGCGACGGCTTCGGCGCGGATGCGGTCGCGCTCGGCGGTGTTCTCGTAGGGCCAGATATGGATGATCTGGTTGAGGGTGCCGACTTCGGTCCGCCAGAAGCCGGCCAGACGCGACAGCTTCAAGCGGCCGGGCAGCGCCACGTCGAAGGCCTCCTCGGCTTTGGCGACGGTGCCAGGCTTCAGCAGGTAGGTACGCATCTCGAAAATCATGATCGCTCTCCCGTTCTGATCGTTACTCGGCCCTCGGATGTCAGCCTATCACCTTGCGCACGATGTGCCGGCGGTTCGAGGTGAAGGGGCGGACCTCGCTTGGCCAGCGCCCTTGCTCGGCAGCCTCGGCCCATGGCTTGCTCAGCAGCACGTCCGGGCTGTCGATTTCGTAGATCGCCACATAGGCCGGCTCGCTGCCGCCATCGAGAATCTTGCGCTCACCGGCGAGATTGAAGGCGGCGGGCTCGGTCTTCCAGCGCGTGACCGCCCTGACGCCCGGCACCTTCAGCAGCAAGGGCACGTGCTCGGTGTCGTAGACCTCGTTGAACAGCGCTTCCTTTTCCTTCGTCACGTCCATGCTGACGATGAACAGGTATTTCGTGGCGATCAGCATTTTTCGCTCCCTCTTGGCTATCGCAGGATGATGCGCACCAGTTCTTCCGGTGTGCTCAGCATCGGGTAGTGACCCGTGTCGATCTCGTGCCAGGCCGCCTTCAAGTCGGTGGCCGCGCGGCGCTGATGGGCAACGGGTGGATTGGTGCTGCGGCGGCACCAGATCACATCCGCCGTCCAGGCTTGTTGCCAGAAGCTCTTGAGCACCATCGGCGCTTCCATCGCCGTGCGCGGATGCAGCGTCGTGCGATCGGCGGCCCATGTGCGCAGCGCCGGCTCGAGGTCCTTGAACAGGCGCCCCTCGGCATCCTCGCGCGACACGCCGGTGGCGAGATCGGTGGTGACCGCGGTCGGCCGCGCGACGATATCGGCCAGGCGCTCGCCATCCTTCAGTACCAGCGCATCGGCAAAAACCAGCCGGGCGATCCGGGGACGAGCCATCTCGGCTGCTTCGCTCATCACCATGCCGCCGCAACTGGTGCCGACGAGCACCACGTCGTGCAGGTCTTCGTAGAACAGCAGCTGCGCAATCTCTTTGGCATGCGCGGTGTTGGTAATCCCGGGCCGCAATCCGCCGGCGCGCTCGGCGCATCCATCCAGAGTAGGCGCGAAGACGTCGTGTTCCGCGGCGCGCAGGCGATCCGCGACGGGACGCCAGATCCAGCCGCCCTGATAGGCACCGTGCACCAGTACGAAAGCAGCCATCGCCACTCCTCTCCTGCCATGATTCTCCCGATGATGGAGGGAAACGGTGGCCGCAGCCCCAAAAATTCGGCATCTCGCCGAGCCTCCCGCCATCAAGCGAAATCGCCCCTATCTCGATCATGTGTTCGGGGTGCAATATGCCCGAGGAGCCCAAACGGAGGCAGGCGATGAATAATCAGTACGATCGAGGCGCCGAGGATCTCGGCAATATCGTGGGCCTGGAGCACGTCAATCTGCAGATCGCGGATCAGGGTCTTGCAACGGTCTTCTACATGAGCGGTCTTGGCCTCACTCGCGATCCCTACATGATGACCAGCATCGACAACATGTGGGTGAATGTCGGGCGCAGCCAATTCCACCTGCCGACCGGCAAGGCGCAGAAGCTGCGCGGCCATATCGGGCTCGTGGTACCTGATCGCAAGGCGCTGCTGACCCGGCTGGAGCGCATCCGAAAGCTGCTGGAGGGCACGAAGTTCGCCTTCACCGAGCACGCCGATCACGTCGAGGCGATCTGCCCCTGGGGCAACCGCTTCCTGTGCCACGACCCGGCGTCGCGCACCGGCCAGATCATGCTCGGGATGGCCTATGTCTCCTTCGACGTTCCCACTGGCGCGGCGTCGGGCATCGCCGATTTCTATCGCCGCCTCTTCGACACGCCCGCCAGCGTCGACAAGGGCACCGCGCGCGTTTCGGTCGGCATGGGCCAGGAGTTGGTGTTCCGCGAGACCGAGGCGCCGCTGGCCACCTATGACGGTCATCACATCCAGGTCTACGTCGCCAACTTCTCCGCCCCCCACCAGAAGCTGCTGGAGCGCGGATTGATCACCGAGGAAAGCAACCAGTACCAGTACCGCTTCGACAGCATCGTCGACCCCGCAAGCGGCAAGGCCCTGGTCCAGGTCGAGCACGAAGTGCGCAGCATGACGCATCCGCTGTACGCGCGACCGCTGGTCAACCGCAACCCGCAGCAGACCAATCGCAACTACGTGCAGGGACGTGACGCCTGGGTGCCCGACGCGATGACCGGGGAAATGGACGATCCGCGGGTTGCCCTGCGCCAGCAGCGCTTCGACGAGGCGGCGCGCCGGCGGGCCTAGACGCAGGCCTCCCCGTCAGCAGGTCCTGGAGTCAGGCGGCCCGCTGCGCCACCGTCGGGCCATCACCCTGGTCTGGCGCAAGCCCTGTGCTGGGAATGCGCACGCTTCAAGACGTGAGCCGCTTCGCCCATTTCTCGGACCAGATATGCAGCGGCAGGAAGAGGCGCAGCAATTCGCCACCGAGTGCCGTGAGGCGATAGCCCACCGAATCGTCAAGTTCGACGAGCTTCGCCTCCCGCAGATCGGCCAACCTCGCATTGACGATGGTGGGGCTGGCGCCGATGGCGTCCTGCAACTCGCGGAAGCGACGCGGCTCCTCGCGCAGCTCCCAGACGATGCGCAGTACCCAGCGCCGCCCGAGCAGGTCGAGCAGCGCCATGATCGGCCGGCCGGTCTTCGAGCCACGGACGGGCTTCACCATCTATTACACTCCGTTACTACATTTTCTGTAGCGATCTGGTTTCCTCTTCACTACACAAACTGTAGCACCGAACCTGGAGACCGACCATGCCCCGCATCGCTCCCGCCACCGCGCCCTATAAGCCCGCCATTGCCGAGGCACTACAGCGTGTCATGCCGCCCGGCGTCGAGCCGCTGTTGCTCTTCCGCACCTTGGCGAAAAGTCCGCGCGTCTTCGAAAAGATCTTCGCCGGCAGCCTGCTGAGCAAGGGCCCGCTCGCGTTGCGCCATCGCGAGATCGTCATCGACCGCACCACGGCGCGGCTGGGCTGCGAATACGAATGGGGCGTTCACATCGCCTTCTTCGCCGAGAAAGTGCAGTTCGATAGCGAACAGGTGGCCGCCATCGTAAAGGGCCCCGCCGATGCCGCCTGCTGGACGCCGGAGGAGCAGGCGCTGTTGGCACTGGTCGACGATCTCGTCGACCGCCGCACCATCAGCGAGCCGACCTGGAGCGCCCTCACCCGGCACTTCGAAGAGGCGCAGATCCTCGAAGCCATTGCGCTCACCGGTGCCTATCACACGATCAGCTTCCTCTGTAATGGCCTCGCCCTGCCTCTCGAAAGCTACGGCGCGCGCTTTCCTAGCGCTTGAGCAGCCGGTCGAGGCCGAGGATCGCAAGCCCGATCGCGAGGCCCCAGAAGGCCGAACCGACGCCCACCAGCGTCACTCCCGAGGCCGTGACCGCGAGCGTCGCGGCGGCGGCCAGGCGATCCTTGTCGACGGCAAGCGCGCTGCCCATGGCGCCAGCCAGCGAGCCCAGCAGCGCCGTGCCGGCGACGGTGGCGAGCAGCGCCGGCGGCAGCGCACCGAACAGCCCGACCAGCGAGGCGCCGAACAGCGCCATCAACCCCCAGAAGACGGCGTAGAACGGTCCCGTCATCCAGCGCCTGGCTGGATCGGGATGGGCGTCCGGGCCCGTGCAGAGCGCCGCCGAGATCGCCGCGAGATTGGATGTATGCGCGCCCAGGAAGGCCGTACCCAGAGAGGCCGCGCCTGTGACAGCGAGGATGGGATTGGTCGGCGGCGTGTAACCCGATGCGCGCAGCACGGCGAAGCCCGGCAGATTTTGCGAGGCCATGGTGACGAGATAAAGCGGGACGCCGAGGCCGATCAGGGTGGCAGCGTCCCATTCGGGCGCCACGATCACGATGGACGAAATGCCAAGGCCGGCGATCGGCTTGACCAGTCCGAGCCCCCAGGCCAGCGCCGCACCGGCCGCCAGCACGATCAGCGAGGCCAGTGTCGGCCAGAGCTTGCGGGCGATGAAGAACAGCGCGACCAGCGGCAGCACGAGCAAAGGCGATGTCGGCGCATGTTCGACCATGACCACGACGATGCGCAGCAGGATGCCACCCAGCATGGCCGCGGCGATGCTGGCGGGGATCCTCTCGATCAGCCGGCCGAGCGGACGGATCGCCGCCGTCAGCAGGATCAGCACAGCCGCCAGAACGAAAGCGCCGACGGCGGCCCTGAAGCTCGGCACGCCACCGGTCGAGGCGATCAGCGCCGCACCGGGCGTCGACCAGGCCGCGATGATCGGCATGCGGTAGCGCAGGCTCAGGATCAGCGCACTGACGGCCGTGGCGATGCCGAGGCCCGAGACCCAGGAACTGGTCTCAGCTGGCGTCGCACCGACGGCTTGGGCCGCGGCCAGCACGATTGGCAGCGTGCCGCCGACACCGGCGACAGTCGCAACAAGAGCGGCGCTGGCGGTCGAAACGAGGCCCGATTTCACGCGCCGAACTCAGGCATTGGCTCGATCGACCATCGCCTGCATAAGAATCTGACAACCGGCGGCCACGTCGTCCTTGGTCGCGTCTTCGATCTCGTTGTGGCTGATGCCGTCCTTGCAGGGCACGAAGATCATCGCCGTGGGCGCGACGCGGCTGATGTAGCAGGCGTCGTGGCCGGCGCCGCTCACGATGTCCATATGCGGATAGCCCGCCTGCACCGCACCACGGCGCACCGCCTCGACCAGTTCCCTGGCGAAGGGCGAAGCCGGGAAATGCCAAATCTGCTCGATCTTGACCTCCAGCCGGTGGCGCTTGGCGATCTCGACCAGGTCGGCGCGCATCTCGACATCCATCTTCGCCAACTCGTCGTTGTCGGGATGGCGGAAGTCGAGTGTGAGGAAGACGCGGCCGGGAATGGTGTTGCGCGCCTGCGGCAGGCTCTCGATCACGCCCACGGTCGAGCGGCCATTGGGCCGGTTGCCGATGCGCCGCGCCGCCACGATCAGTTCGGCGGCACCGACCAGCGCATCGCGCCGGCCTTCCATCGGCGTGGTGCCGGCGTGGCTTTCCATGCCGGTGAAGTTGATCTCGTACCAGCGCTGGCCTTGCGCGCCGGTGACGACGCCGATGGTCTTGTTCTCGCGCTCGAGGATCGGACCCTGCTCGATATGGGCCTCGAAGAAGGCACCGATCTTGCGGCCGCCCACCGGCTCGGCGCCGTCATAGCCGATCTTCTTCAGCGCCTCGCCGAAGCTCACGCCCTCGCGGTCCTTGATGCCCAGCGCATAGTCGAGCTCGAAAGCCCCGCCGAACACACCCGAGGCGACCATAGCCGGCGCGAAGCGGCAGCCCTCCTCGTTGGTCCAGACCGCGACTTCGATCGGTGCCTCGGTGACGTAGCCCGAATCGTTCAGCACGCGCATGACCTCGAGGCCGGCCATCACACCATAGGCGCCGTCGAACTTGCCGCCGGTCGGCTGGGTATCGATATGGCTACCGGTCATGATGGGCGGCTTGGCGGGATCGCGGCCCTCGCGGCGGGCGAAGACATTGCCCAGCTTGTCGATCTTGATCGTGCAGCCCGCCTCCTTGCACCAGCGCACGAAGAGGTCGCGTGCCTGGCGGTCGAGATCGGTCAGCGCGATGCGGCAGACGCCGCCCTTCTCGGTGCCGCCGATTTGCGCCAGTTCCATCAGGCTCGACCACAGGCGGTCGGAATCGATGCGCAGGTTGGGGCCCGGCTTGGAAGGATCGGCCAGCTTGGAAGGATCGGCGGCGGTCATGGCGAACTCCGAGAGACAAACAGGCGCGGACCATAGCAAATGCCAGCCAGCGAAACGAAGTGCTTGAGCCGGACGGTTCCGTCTTGCAAGGATGCTCCCTCCAGGAGGATCGCCATCCGATGATGCCGCTTTCAGACACGCTCGTTCTCGACCTCACGCAGGTCATCGCCGGCCCCACGGCCGGCCAGATGCTGGGCGACATGGGCGCCGACGTGATCAAGGTCGAGCCGCTGCACGGTGAGCATTTCCGCCCGCACTTCAACGGTCGCTGGGTACCGTCGATGAACCGCAACAAGCGCGGCCTGGCCCTCGACCTGCGCAACGCAGGGGGCCGCGACGTGCTGATGCGGCTGGTCAAGAAGGCCGACGTGTTCATGGAGGCGTTCACGCCGGGCGTGATCGACAAGCTGGGCTTCGGCTGGGACGTGGTGTCGAAGGCCAACCCACGCACCGTCTATGCTTCAGTGTCAGGCTACGGCCAGACCGGCCCCTATTCCAGCCGCGCCGGCTACGATCCCTGCATCCAGGCCGAGGTCGGTCTGATCGAGGCGACCGGGCCGATGAACGGCGAGATGTGCCGCGTCGGCACCGCCGCCGTCGACTACTCGACCGGCCTCGCCTGCGCCGGCGGCATCGCCTTCGCCCTGCTTGCCCGGCACAAGACCGGCAGGGGTCAGTTCCTCGACGTGTCGCTCTTCGACGTCGGCATGCACCTGATGAGCCACTGGATCACCAATCTCGGCCTGACCGGCGAGAACCCGATCCGCATGGGCACCGGCAACTCGATCCTGTTCCCGCTGCGCGTCTTCAACACCAGGACCAAGCCGATCTACATCGCCGGCACCAACGATGCGTTCTGGAAGATCCTGTGCACCGCGCTCGGTTGCCATGACTGGCTGGCCGACCAGCGCTTCGCCACCAACGACGGCCGCAACACCCATCGCGCCATACTCGAGCCGATAATGGAGGCGCGCTTCGCCCAGCACACCTGCGAGGAGCTGCTCGAAACCCTGCTGCCGGCCGGCATGCCGTGCTCCGCCGTCAACACCGTGAGCGACCTGCCGGACAACCCTCAGGTTAAGGCGCGCAAGTCGATCGTCGAATACGACTATCCCGGCCTGGGCCCGATCAAGGCGGCGGGCAACCCGATCAAGCTCTCCGATTCGCCGTTCGAGGTGCGACGCCTGGCACCCACGGTCGGCGAGCATACCGCCGAGATCATGCGCGACGTGGGCTATAGCGACGCCGAAATCGCCGCTTTGCACGACGCAAAAGCGGTTGGGCTGCCGTGAAGATCGTCTATTCCGACAAGCACGCCGCCCACGACCCGCAAACATTCTTCGTGCGCGGCGTCAAACAACGCAGCACCGAACAGCCGGAGCGTGCGACGCGTCTTCTCGCCGCCGCTATCGATGCCGGCCACAAGGTTGCAGCCCCCAGAACCTATGGCACCGCGCCCGCTGCGGCGGTGCATACGCCGCAATACATCGACTTCCTGCAGATCGCCGCGCGCGAATGGGCCAAGCTGCCGGGCGCCGCGCCGGAAGTCGTGCCCAACGTCCATCCCGCCCGCCAGCCCGCGACTTACCCGAAGGCGCTGGCCGGCCGCGCCGGCTGGCATCAGGTCGACATGGCCTGCCCGATCGGCCTGCATACCTGGGACGCAGCGCTTGCCTCCAGCGAAGTCGCCACCACGGCCGCCGACATGGTGCTCGACGGCGCGCGCGAAGCCTATGCGCTCTGCCGCCCGCCCGGCCATCATGCCTTCGCCGACATGGCCGGCGGCTTCTGCTTCCTCAACAACAGCGCGGTCGCCGCCCAGCACCTGCGCCAGAAGCACCAGCGCGTCGCCATCCTCGATGTCGACGTTCATCACGGCAATGGCACGCAAGGCATCTTCTATGAACGCGCCGATGTGCTGACCGTTTCAATCCACGCCGACCCCGACAATTACTACCCGTTCTTCTGGGGTCACGCGCACGAGCATGGCGCCGGCAAAGGCCAAGGCTTCAACCTGAACCTGCCGCTGCCGCTCAGCTCACCCAACACGCCGTGGCTGGCTGCCGGCGATACCGCCCTGGCCCGCGTCGGAGACTACGCACCGACCGCACTGGTCGTGGCGCTGGGCCTCGACGCCAGCGAGAGCGATCCGCTGCAGGGCCTGAAGGTGACGGGTCCGGGCTTCTTTGCCATGGCGGAGAAGATCGCGCGTCTCGGGCTGCCGACGGTGCTGGTGCAGGAAGGTGGCTATCTCAGCGACGATCTCGGCGCCAACCTCGTGCAGTTCCTCGCCGGCTTCGAGAAGGGCCGCGGTTAAAGGTCAGCCACCGCCATCGTGGGCGACGGCGATCACCGTCAGCTTCTCCGGCAGATCCTCGCGCACCAGCTCGATCGAGCTTTTGTCCGGCCAGACGAAATCGGTTTCCTGGCTGGCGGCCAGCAGGCTCATGAAGCGGTCGAGCTGCGAGCGGCCCCAGTAGTGCATCGGCAGCACGACCTTGGGCTGGATCTGCTTGATGACATCGACCATCAGCGGCACGCCCATGGTGAAGGAGCCGTCGATCGGCACCATCAGCACATCGATGCGGCCCAGCTCCTCGAGATGCTCCCGCGTCAGGCGGTGATGCAGGTGGCCGAGATGGGCGATGCAGAGATCGCCGATGCCATAACCGAAAATCGAATTGCCGTTGATGCGTGCCGACCCGCCACTCCAGTCGCGGGCATTGGTCGGCAGGTTCCAGACCTTGAGATCCTTGAACGAGACATCGTGCTTGGCCTCGGTCTCGCCCGGCTTTGAGGGCCAACCCTTCAGCACGAAGGAAATGCCGTCCTCCGGATCGTCGGTGAAATGCGTCGAATGGGCGTTGTTCATGGTCACGACATCGGGCTTGCGGCCAAAGCCGTTCAGCCCGTTGTAGTCGGTGATGACGCGCACGCCCTGCGGCGTGTCGATCTGGAAGCTGGCATGGCCGACGAAGCTGACAACGGCACGGCTGGGCGAGGTGCCGGCCGCCAACCGGAAGCCGTCGAGCGAGGCCACCTGGACCTCGCGCACCCCGAGATCGACCAGGTTCTTCGAACAGCGCGCCAGTGCCGGTCCGGCCAGCAGGGCGACGGCAGTGGCCAAAAGGGCGGCGATCGAAAAGCGTCGGGTCATCGGGGCCTCGCAGGAGGTCGAAGGGCTTTCAGGCAGGGGAGCAGCAAAACGGAGGCCATGCCACCCCGGACTCCCGTTGACTCTCCCTTTGTCGAGGAATAGAACAAAAACAGAACAAATAATCCCCAAGTCAACCCACAGCCTTATGAGGGGGCAATGTCGGTCATTTCCCCGAGTGCTTTTGCTCCTGCGGTCGCCAACGACGCCGCAGCCCCCGTTTCACCTGCCCTGCGCGAGCGGGTGCGCCGCCTGGAACGTGCCCACAGCGTCCAGCGCGCCGGCCGGGCGGCCGTGCCGCTGAGCCTGCCGGCCATCGACGCGGTGCTGCCCGAAGGCGGCCTGCTGACCGGGGCATTGCACGAGATCGAGGCAGGTCCCGCACCCTCCGGCCGCGTCGCCTCGCATGACGGCGCGGCCCTGGGCTTCACCGCCCATCTGCTCGGCCGGTTCAATCCCGGCACCATCCTGTGGTGTCGCCGTCCCACCGGCATCTTCGACGCCCCGCCCTATGCCCCCGCGCTGGCGCCCTGGTTCGATCCGGCGCGCCTGCTGGTTGTGACGGTGAAGCGCGACGAGGACTTGTTCTGGGCGATGGAAGAAGGCCTGCGCTGCCCCGGCATGGCCGCCGTGCTGGGCGAGACGCGCTCGGCCGACCCGACCGCCGGACGCCGCCTGTCGCTCGCCGCCGAAAAAAGCGGCGTGCCTGCCCTATTATTGCGGCCGCAGCCGGCGCCGCCGCAAAGCGTCTGCGTCACGCGCTGGCGCGTCGCCTCGGCGCCATCGCTGTCGACGCCCGGTCTGGCCGATATCGGCGCGGCGCGCTGGCGCGTGCAGCTCAGGCGCAACCGGTTCGGCGCGGCGACCGCCGTCGAAATCCCGTCCTGGCTGGTGGAGTGGAACGATGAAACGCATGGTCTCTCTGTGGTTCCCGAAGCTCTCCACGGATCGGCTGGCCCGTTCCAATCAACACTCGGTTGGGCAGAGTCCGGCGCCACAAGAATGGTCGGCTAGGGCCGCCGCGACGGTTGTCTGGCGCGAGGGCTGCCCGCGCCTCGCCGCCCTCAACGCCCATGCCCGCTCGGCCGGCCTGCGCACGCATATGCGGCTGGCCGATGCACGCACGCTGCTGCCCGACCTGTGGACCACGCCGGCCGAACCCGCCGCCGACCGCCGCCTGCTCGAGACCCTCGCCAACTGGTGCGACCGCTACACCCCCTGGGTGGCGATCGATCCGCTGGGCGCCGCGATTGCCGAGGAGAACACCGAGGCCTGCAGCGCCGGCGGCTTCGGGGGCGATGCCGGATTGCTGCTCGATGTCACCGGCTGCGCTCACCTGTTCGGCACCGACGAAGTCGGCGAGCGCGCCTTGCTGGCCGATCTGGTCGAGCGCCTGTCGCGCCACGACTTTACCTGCCGTGCTGCTATGGCCGACACGGCGGGCGCTGCCTGGGCGCTGGCGCGCTATGGCGAACGCCAGGCCGATCTCTTCTGCCCGCGCAACGGCCAGCGCGACGCCTTGGCAAAGCTGCCGGTCGAAGGCCTGCGCCTCGATGCGCCGATTCTCGAAACCTTCCTCAAGCTCGGCCTGCGACGCATCGGCGATCTCTATCCGTTGCCACGCGCCCCGCTGGCCCGCCGCTTTGGCGACCAGCCGCTCACCCGCCTCGACCAGGCGCTGGGCGCGCGCGACGAAAGCATCGAGCCGCGCCGCCTCGCCCCCGCCTTCCGCACGCGCCTTGCCTTTGTCGAGCCGATCGGCCGGCCCGAGGACATCGCCGCCGCCACCAGCCGGTTGCTGGCCGCCCTCTGCCGGCAGTTCGAACAGACCGGCATGGGCGCTCGCCGGCTGGAACTCTCGCTGTTTCGCGTCGACGGCTCGGTCGACCGCACCGCCATCGGCACCAGCCGGCCCAATCGCGACAATCCCAAACTGATGAAGCTCTTCGAGGAGAAGCTGGGCGAACTCGATCCCGGCTTCGGCGTCGAGCTGATGATTCTATCGGCACCCGAAGTCGAGGTCTGGAGCGGCACGCAGGGCGCGCTGCCCGAAGTCGAACGCGCCACGGCCTTCGCGCTGGCCGGAGAAGACAATGCCATCGACCTCGCCGACCGGCTGGCGACGCGGCTCGGCGCGGAGAACGTCATGCGCCTGCTGCCGCGCGACAGCCACCTGCCCGAGCGCGTGCAGGTCACCGCGCCCATCGCAACGAAGCCCGCCGTCGCCGGCGCCTGGGCGCGCGTAGCCGCGATCAAGAGTGCGCGGCCGACGCGGCTTCTGCAGCGACCCGAGTCGGTCAATGTCACCGCCGTCGTCCCCGACGATCCACCCTCGGTCTTCCACTGGCGCCAGCACGCCCATCGCGTCGTGCGCAGCGAGGGGCCGGAACGCATGACCAACGAATGGTGGCGGCCACGCCCGGGCGGCATCCATGTCGCCGCCAATACGACCCCGCCGGTGCGCGACTACTACCGCGTCGAGGACGACGACGGCGGCCGCTTCTGGCTGTTCCGCGACGGGCCGAGCAACACCGCCAAGTGGTTCCTGCACGGGTTTTGCGCGTGAGCCGCCATGGATTACGCCGAACTCCAGGTCACCACCAATTACAGCTTCCTGCGCAGTGGCTCGCATCCGGGTGAGTTGGTCTATCAGGCGATCGCACTCGGCCATACCGCTATCGGCATCACCGACCGCAACACGCTGGCCGGCGTGGTGCGCGCCTATTCGGCGATCAAGGAGTATTACGAGGAGCTGGAGCCTGTTCCCCCCAAGGAGCAATGGATCAAGCTCCGGGTCGGCGCTCGTATCGAGACGCGCGACGGCTATTCCTTTCTCGCCTATCCGATGCACCTCGATGGCTACAAGCGGCTTTCGCGCCTGCTGACCGCCGGCAACCACCGCGCCGCCACCAAGGGTGAATGCGATCTCACCTTCGCCAATCTCGCCGAATATGCCGACGGTATTCTCGCCATCGTCCTGCCGCCACGCAAAATCGACGATCCCGGATTCCACGAGCGCCTGCGCGCCCTGGCGAAGCTCTACAAGGATCGCTGCTACCTCGCCGGCAGCCTGCTGTTCCGCGGCGACGACAAGCAACGGCTCACCGCTCTCGACAACCTAGCCAGCCGGATGCGCATCGGTCTCGTCGCCACCAACGACGTGCACTATCACGTACCCGAGCGCCGCGCCCTGCACGACATCGTCACCGCCATCCGCCTTGGTTTGACGGTCGAGGAATTGGGCTTCCACCGCTTCGCCAATCCCGACCGTTATCTGAAAGAGCCGGGGGAAATGGAACGGCTGTTCCACCGTTATCGCCATGCCATCAGGAATACCCAGGAAATCGTGGAGCGCTGCACCTTCACGCTCGACCAGCTCACCTATCAGTATCCGGTCATGTACGAGGGCGGTGAGACGCCACAGCAGAAGCTGGAGCGATTGACCTGGGCTGGGGCGCAATGGCGGTATCCCGAAGGCATCCCTCCCGACATCGCCGAAACGATCGGACGCGAATTCGACCTGATCCGCAGCAAGGACATCGCCCCCTACTTCCTCACCGTGCACGAAATCGTCCAGAAGGCGCGCGAACTCAAGATTCTCTGTCAGGGACGCGGCTCAGCCGCCAATTCCGCCGTCTGCTATTGCCTGGGAATCACCTCGGTAAACCCCAAGGAAACCAGAGTCCTGTTCGAGCGCTTCCTTTCCAGCGAGCGCGACGAACCGCCGGATATCGATGTCGACTTCGAACACGAACGGCGCGAGGAGATCATCCAGTGGATCTACAAGGATAAAGGCCGCACGCGCGCCGCTCTGGCCGCCACGGTCATTTCCTATCGAAGCCGCAGCGCTATCCGCGATGTCGGCAAGGCGCTGGGACTTTCTCCCGACACCATGGGCGTATTGGCCGATACGGTCTGGGGATCCGGCGGCGGCGGCGTCAAACTCAAGCATGTCATCGAAGCCGGCCTCGATCCGTCCGATCCGCGCCTCGCACTGGCGCTCGAACTTTCGAAGGACCTCTGCGGCTTCCCCCGCCATCTCTCGCAGCATGTCGGCGGCTTCGTCCTCACCGACGACCGCCTCGACGAACTCGTGCCGATCCAGCATGCCGCCATGGACGACCGCACCGTCATCGAATGGGACAAGGACGATCTCGATGCCCTGAAGATCTACAAGGTCGATGTGCTGGCGCTCGGCATGCTGACCTGCCTGCGCAAGAGCTTCGACATGCTTGAGAAGCACTACGGCGAACGGCTGACCCTCGGCATGGACCCCATCGATGACAAGGTCTACGAAATGTTGTGCCAGGCTGAATCGATCGGCGTGTTCCAGGTCGAAAGCCGCGCGCAGATGTCGATGTTGCCACGCCTCAAGCCCCGGAAATATTACGACCTTGTTGTCGAAGTCGCGATCGTGCGGCCAGGCCCCATCCAGGGCGGCATGGTTCACCCATATCTGAAGAATCGCGACAAGAAGGACGAAGAGATCGAGTATCCCGGCAAGCTCAGGAACATCCTGGAGCGAACGCGCGGCGTGCCTCTGTTCCAGGAACAGGCGATGCAGATCGCCATCGATTGCGCGGGGTTCAAGCCCGCCAAGGCCGACAAGCTGCGCCGCGCCATGGCGACGTTCCGGCGCGCCGGCACGATGCACAAGCTCAAAAGCGATTTCATCGAAGGCATGGTCGACAACGGTTATGAACGCGACTTCGCCGAACGCTGCTTCAAGCAGATCGAAGGCTTCGGCGAATACGGCTTTCCCGAAAGCCATGCCGCAAGCTTCGCGATCCTCGTCTACGACTCATCCTGGGTAAAATTCCATTACCCCGAAGTCTTTGCCGCAGCCCTGCTCAACTCGCAGCCCATGGGGTTTTATGCGCCGGCTCAGATCGTGGGCGATGCCCGAAAGAATGGCGTCGAAATACGCCCTCCCGATATCAATGCCAGCGCCTGGGATTGTACGCTGGAGACTCCGACTGTCGGCAATCACTGCGCCTTGCGCCTCGGACTGCGGCAGATTTCCGGCCTTTCCAAAGACGACGTCGACCGCTTGGTGGCGCGCCGCAGCACAGCGTATCGCGATCCAATCGATCTGTGGCGGCGCAGCGGGCTCACCAAGCGGCAGATCCTGGCGCTGGCGCGCGCCGATGCCTTCGCCTCGCTTGGCCTGTCTCGCCGGGATGTCCTTTGGGCGGTGCGTGGATTATCGGAGACGGAGTTGCCTCTATTCGACAGTCCCGATCCCGAACCCGAGGTGAGCCTTCCCGACCTGACGATGGGTGAGCAGGTCGTCGACGATTACAGTTCTTTCTCGATGTCGCTGCGGTCGCATCCGCTGGCTTTGCTGCGCCCGACTCTTTCTGCCAAAGGCACCGTCGATTCCGCGACTTTGAGAAACGCCAGGAGCGGCCAATTGCTCACGCTGGGTGGCCTCGTCCTGGTACGGCAGCGGCCGGGCACGGCTTCGGGCGTGGTTTTCATCACGCTGGAGGACGAAAAGGGCATTGCCAATCTCGTGGTCTGGCCACAGGTCTTCGAGGATCATCGCCGGATCGTCATGGGGTCGCGCCTGATGGGCGTTCGCGGCCGCGTGCAGCGCGAAGGCATCGTGATCCATCTCGTTGCCGAACAGCTCTGGGATTGGTCGGCGGATCTCGACCGCATTGCCGATCGAGACCACAGCTTCAGGCTGACAATGGGAAGAGGCGATCAGGCGCGCACATCGACGCCTGATCCGCGCGACCCACGAGAATCCCAGGATAGCTCCGGCGGCAGCGGTCATCGCAGTGGCAAACAGCCCGCTTACGACCGCGGCCGCATCGTGCTCGACCGGCCGCAGATCAAGATCCATAGTCGCGACTTCCATTGAGGTCTCCGGCCGCTCTTGCGTACGCTTTTTATTTTTATCTCTCTGTCGCTCATGATCTCGACTGCCGGCGCGCAGGCACTGGAAGATTGTCCGAGCTACGTGCCGAGCACGCTGGAGAGCTGGATCGTCTCGCCCGAGCTGCGGCTCACGGCCTATGGCTATACCTGCCGCATGATCAACATCGACGCGACGCTCGACCGGGCGACCCGCGAGGGCTTGCAGCCCGACGATACCGCACGATGGGCCGAAACCTATCGTCGCGCACTGGCGCGTATCCGCGAGGCCAGCCCTCTCAACCGCCGCTGGGCGGGCGCCAAGGCGACGCGCAATCTGGCCGTTCTGGCGCGCCTCGAAGTGAAATACCGCAAGCTGGCCGAGCCTTGATTCCCTCTTCCGGTCAGAGCGCAGCGTAGACGCTGCGCTCGAAATCCTCGAAGCGGGCCACGGCGCGGGCGTCATAGAACGGCAGGAGCTGTGTCGCCCAGACGCCCGTCACCTTCTTCACCGGATCGATCCAGTAGTAGGAATTGGCGAGGCCGCCCCAAGACAGACTGCCGGCCGAACGGCCGCCCGGCACGGCCTGCGGATGGATCATGAAGGTGAGACCCCATTTCATGTCGTCGACGAAATCCATGTCGGTGCTGCGGCCGGGCAGTTGCGTCTTGAGCGGCCGGCACGACACGTCGCCCATATGGTTCTGCCCCATCGACCGCACCGTCTCGGGCTTGAGCACGCGCACGCCATTCAGCAGGCCCTCGCCCAGGATCATGCGCGTGAAGTTGAGGTAATCGCCGATCGTCGAGTAGAGCGCACCGCCACCCATGAACACTTCCGGCTCCTGATTGAGTTCGTGGTCGGTGGCGGTGAAGCCGTTTTTCTCGGTGCGAATGTGGACGCTGGCTTTTCTCGGGCGCTGCGCCGGGCCGATCTTGAAGCCGGTATCGACCATGCCAAGCGGATCGAACAGGTTCTCCTTGAAGAAGCGGTCGAGGCGCATGCCGCTCGCGACCTCGACCATCAACCCGGCCCAGTCGATCGAGACGCTGTATTCCCAACGCTCGCCGGGATCGGCAAGCAGCGGCGTCGCCAGAGCCTGATGCGTCGCCGGCTTGGGCACGCCCTTGATCTTCACGTAATTGAACATCTGGGCATTCCAAGTGTCGTAGGCCATGCCCGAGGTATGGGTGAGCAGATGGCGCAAGGTGATGGGCCGCTTTGGCGGGCGCGTCTTCACCGTGCCGTCTGGGTCGATACTTTCGAGCACGCCTTTCCGGCCGATCTCCGGCAGTACCTCGGAAGCCGGGGCATCGAGCGAGAGCTTGCCGCGCTCGACGAGCTGCATGGCGGCCGCACCGGTGATCGCCTTGGTCATCGAGGCGAGCCAGATCACGCTGTCGACGGCCAGCACACCGGCGCCATCCTCGAAAATCTCGCCATCGGCGGTCGCGGCGGCAGCGACCACGCCCGGCACGTCGCCGGAGTCGACGGCCTTCTGCAGGCTTTCGGCAATTCCCTCGATACGCGCCATGTCGTTCCCCCGGTTTGGCAGGGAGACTACAGGCGGGTTGCCTCCTCGATCAAATCCTGCGCGGCGATATCGAGCAATTCGTCCTCCGCGGTGCCGTCGAGGATACGCTCCTTACCGATCTCCAGCAGCACCGGCACGGCCAGCGGCGAGATGCGGTCGAGGCGACGGTATTCGATGCGGCCCTTGGCGCGGCGCAGCAATTCGCCGAGGCGCTTGAGGTCGGCCAATTGCCAGGCGGCGTCCTGGCGCGTGGCGCGCAGCAGGATGTGATTGGGTTCATGCTTGCGCAGCGCTTCGTAAATCAGGTCGGAGCTGAAGGTGACTTGCCGGCGCGACTTCTCCTCGCCCGGGAAGCGCCGCTCGATCAACCCGGCGACGACCGCGACGTTGCGGAACGAACGCCGCAGCATCGAGGATTCATCCATCCAGCTCTCGAGATCGTCGCCCAGCATGTCCTCGTCGAAGAGCTCGTCGAGCTGTTTCGGGCTGGCCGGTCGCAAACCCCAGATGCCCAGCACGTAATCCGTGGCGACGAAGCCCAACGGCCGCAGCCCCATGCGCTCCATGCGCCGCGTCAGCAGCATGCCCAGCGTCTGGTGGGCATTGCGACCCTCAAAGCAATAGGCAACGAGGAATTGCTTGCCGCCGCGCGGGAACCCTTCGATCAACAGGCGGTCCTTGTGCGGCAGGCCGGAGCGGATGTTCTGGATGCGCAGCCATTCACGCACCTCCGCCGGCAGCTTGGGATGCCGCGACGGGTCCTGCAGGATGCCGCGCACGCGCTCGGCCAGGAAGGTCGAGAGCGGCAGGCGGCCGCCGCCATAGGCCGGCACCTTGGGATCGCCGCCGGTTGCCAGCGAGCATTGCGCCGCCAGATCCTTCACACCCTCGAAACGCAAGAGGCGGCCGGCGAAGACGAAGGTGTCGCCGGGCACGAGGCCCTGAATGAAGGACTCCTCGACCTCGCCCAGCACTGGACCGCGCCGCAGCCGCACTTTCAGAAGCGGCAATTCGACGATGGTGCCGACATTCATGCGGAACTGTCGCGCCACCAGTGGCGAGGCCAGCATCCACCGGCCATCGGGCAACTGCTTCAGACGGTGCCACTTGTCGTAGGCCGCCAGCGCATAGCCGCCGGTGGCGACGAAATCGAAGGTATCGTCGAAATCGGCGCGCGGCAGGTCGCGATAGGGTTGGGCGCGGCGCACCTCGTGAAAGAAGGCCTCGCGGTCGATCGGCTGGGCGCAGGCGGTACCGACGATGTGCTGGGCCAGCACATCGAGGCAGGCCGGGCGCGCCGGATCGCCGTCGAGTTCGCGGGCATCGACAGCCTCGACGGCGGCCAGCGATTCCAGCACCTCGAAGCGATTGGCCGGCGCGATCATGGCGCGGCTGGGCTCGTCGAGCCGGTGGTTGGCCCGGCCGATGCGCTGCATCGGGCGGCTCACGCCCTTGGGCGCCCCCATCTGGATCACCAGGTCGACATTGCCCCAGTCGATGCCGAGATCGAGCGAAGAGGTCGCAACGACCGCGCGCAGCTTGCCGGCCGACATCGCCGCCTCGACCTTGCGGCGCTGTTCGACGGCCAGCGATCCGTGATGAAGGCCGATGGCCAGATTCTCGTCGTTGATGCGCCACAGCCCGTCGAAAGCCAGCTCCGCCTGCGCCCGCGTATTGACGAAGACGATCGACGTCTTGTGCTGGCGGATGATGTTGTAGATCTCGGGGATGGCGTGACGGCCCATATGCCCGCCCCAAGGGAGGCGTTCCTTGGCATCGATGATGGTGACGATGGGCGCGGCACCCGGTTCGCCCAGGACAATCTCTACCTTATCGTCGCGCAGGCTCAGGAACTGCGCCAGTTCCGGCGGATCGGCGACCGTGGCCGACAATCCGACGAAGCGCGCCTGCGGCGCCAGCGTGGCCACGCGCGCCAGGCAGAGCGCCAAATGATGGCCGCGCTTGGTGGTGGCCAGCGCGTGCAGCTCGTCGATGATGACGCAGCGCAGATTTTCGAAAAATTTGGCGGCGTCGGGATAGCTCAACAGCAGCGCCAGCGATTCCGGCGTCGTCAGCAGCAGGTCGGGCGGCCGTTCGCGCTGGCGCAGGCGGCGGCTCTGCGGCGTGTCGCCGGTCCGGCTCTCGGCCCGCACCGGTAGCGTCATCTCGGCGATGGGGGTTTCGAGGTTGCGGCGGATGTCGGTCGCCAGCGCCTTGAGCGGCGAGATGTAGAGCGTGTGCAGCTCGCCCTTGCCCTTGATATGGGCGAGGTCGCGGCCGGCCTGCCGGCGCTCGGTCAGTTCGATCAGCGAGGGCATGAAGCCGGCCAGGGTCTTGCCGCCGCCGGTCGGCGCGATCAGCAGGGCGCTCTTGCCACTGGCCGCCAGGTCGACCAGCGCCATCTGGTGTGGCCGCGGCGTCCAGCCGCGACTCTCGAACCAGCGTGCAAACAGATCGGGCAGCCCCATATGGGTTGGGTAAGATGCATCGCGAGCTATGGCAACAGACAGCACTTCCAACCCCTTAAATCCCCGGTCGTGGCTCTATCCCACGCCGCGCGGCCTCTATTGCGAACCGGGCGATTTCTATATCGACCCGGCCTATGCCGTTGGCCGCGCCGTCATCACGCATGGACACGGCGACCATGCCCGCCCCGGCCACCGCGCGGCGCTGGCGACGCCCGAAACGCTGGCCATCATGCGCACACGCTTTCAGGACATGCCCGACACCAGCCAGCAGCCGGTGAAATATGGCGAGAGGACGCGGCTGGGCGACGTCGAAATCAGGCTCATGCCGGCCGGCCATATCCTCGGTTCCGCACAGGCCGTGCTCGAATATGGCGGCCAGCGCATCGTCGTCTCCGGTGACTACAAGCGCCGACCCGATCCGACCTGCCCGCCTTTCGAGCCGGTGCCCTGCGACGTCTTCATCACCGAGGCGACCTTTGCCCTGCCGGTTTTCCATCATCCCTCCGATGCCGGCGAGATCGGCAAGCTGCTGCGCTCCGTGACGACCTTCCCCGAGCGCACGCATCTGGTGGGCGTCTATGCGCTGGGCAAGTGCCAGCGTGTCATCAAGCTGCTGCGCGCCGCGGGCTTCGACAAGCGCATCTGGTTGCACGGCGCGCTGATGCCGCTGTGCAAGCTCTACGAGGAGAACGGTGTCGAATTGGGCGACATCGCCCTCGTCTCCGACGCCATCCTCGAGACCTTCAAGGGCGCCATCGTGCTCTGCCCGCCCTCGGCCCTGGCCGATCGCTGGTCGCGGCGCTTCGCCGATCCGATACAGGCCGTGTGTTCGGGATGGATGGGCGTGCGCGCGCGCGCGCGCCAGCGCGGCGCCGAGCTGCCGCTGATCATCTCCGATCATTCCGACTGGCCCGAGCTGACCCAGACCTTGAAGGACGTCGGCGCGCCCAAGGTCTGGGTGACTCATGGCCGCGAGGAAGCGCTGGTCGCTTACGCGCGCTCCATCGGCATCGATGCCGAGGCGCTGCATCTCGCCGGCCGTGAGGAAGAAGGCGCGTAAGTGCAGGCCTTCGCCGAGCTGCTGGACTCGCTTTCCTTCCAGCCTGCGCGCAACTCGAAACTGCGGCTGATCGAGACTTACCTGCGCACCACGCCCGACCCGGATCGCGGCTGGGCGCTGGCGGCATTGACGGGCGGTCTCGACTTTCCCGCGGCCAAGCCCGCCCTTTTGCGTGCCTTCGGGCGGGAGAAGATCGGCGAGGAGCTGTTTGCCCTCTCCTACGATTATGTCGGTGATCTCGCCGAAACCCTGGCTTTGATCTGGGAAACCGATTCGACCGCCGGACCACCGCCGACGCTCGGCGACGTCGTTGAGACGTTGCGGCGCGCCACTAAACCCCAGACGCCGGCCATCCTCAAGCGCTGGCTCGATGCGCTCGATTCCACCGGGCGCTGGGCGCTGCTCAAGCTGCTGACCGGCGCCTTACGCGTCGGCGTCTCGGCGCGGCTGGCCAAGCAGGCGGCGGCCAATATCGGCAACAAGCCGGTGGCCGAGGTCGAGGAGATCTGGCACGGCCTCTCCGCGCCCTACCGGCCGCTGTTCGACTGGCTGCTGCACGACGCACCGCGGCCCCAGAGCAATGCCGGTGGCGCCTTCCTGCCGGCCATGCTGGCCAATCCCATCGACCGCGCCGAGCTCGATGCCCTCGATCCGGCGCATTTCCGCGCCGAATGGAAATGGGATGGCATCCGCGTGCAGATCGCGGCGTCCGGCGGCGAGAAGCGGCTCTACAGCCGCGCCGGCGAGGATGTCTCCAAGTCGTTTCCCGACATCATGGAGGCCATCGATTTCGACGGTGTCTTCGACGGCGAGTTGCTGGTACGGCGCGAGGAGACGGTGGCGCCGTTCAACGACCTGCAGCAGCGCCTCAATCGCAAAAGCGTGACGCCCAAGATGCTGAAGGAGCATCCCGCTCATGTCCGGCTCTACGATGTGCTGTGGCTGAACGGCGAGGACCTGCGGGCACTGAGCTTCGACGAACGCCGGGCTCGGCTGGAGGCCTGGGTGGCGAAGAAACCGCACCCACGCTTCGACCTATCGCCTTTGGTGCCCTTCTCAGACTGGAGCCAGCTCGCCCGGATGCGCGAGGAGGCGCGCCACGACAGCATCGAAGGTCTGATGCTGAAGCGCGGCGACAGCACCTATCTGGCTGGCCGGCCCAAGGGTCCGTGGTTCAAGTGGAAACGCGATCCCATGCTGGCCGACTGCATCATGATGTATGCCCAGCGCGGCCACGGAAAACGCAGCTCGTTCTACTCCGACTTCACCTTCGGTTGCTGGCGCGACACCGCCGAGGGCAAACGCGAGCTGGCGCCGGTCGGGAAGGCCTATTTTGGCTTCACCGACGAGGAGCTGCGCTGGCTCGACAAATGGGTGCGCGACCACACCACGAACCGCTTCGGGCCGGTGCGCGAAGTAACCCCAGAACTCGTGCTGGAAATCGCCTTCGACGGGATTGCTCGCTCCACGAGGCATAAATCGGGCGTCGCCATGCGCTTTCCGCGTATCCATCGCATCCGTAAGGACAAACCGGCTGCCGAGGCCGATACCGTCGACAACCTGCTGCGGCTCTTGCCGTAACCGGCCTGCAACACCATTATCCTTTTACAATGATCGACCCGTTTGGCCGCCATATCTCCTACCTGCGCGTCTCGGTTACGGACCGCTGCGACTTCCGCTGCGTGTACTGCATGGCCGAGGACATGACCTTCCTGCCCAAGGCGGAAGTCCTGTCGCTGGAGGAGCTCGAGCGCCTGTGCAGTGCCTTTGTGCGCCGCGGGGTCAGGAAGCTGCGCCTGACCGGCGGCGAGCCGTTGGTGCGCAAGAACGTCATGTCGCTGTTCCGCGGCCTCGGCCGCCATCTCGACAGCGGC
>JBBRFD010000038.1:0-30968 GCA_038224985.1 Reyranellales bacterium | reverse complement strand
CGCATTTATGAAACCTACGACGCCATCGTCGATGCCTGCTGCAAGGCATGGACTGATCTGCTCGCCAAACCACAACAACTCGCATCCATAACCAGGCGACGGTGGGCTAACGTGTCATGAGTTCTGGCGATTGGTATAAGTGCCGATTCGACCGGCCCTGCCTTGGCGTGTGCTGGGTGAAGACCATCGGCAAGGAGTTCCCGGCCGCGATGGCTGAGAGAGGTGCGCGCCGGCATCGTCGAGCGCGGCGGCTGCGCTACGCAGCCGGGCAGCAAAACCGGCGACGGCGATGTCGCCCGTGCCGGCGCCGAGATCCTCTCCAAGGCCTAGAAGCGAAACGCGGCGGGCTGCCGGCCGTCGAGGTCGGTGAAACTGTACTCGCGGGCGAGGTCGCCCGCGGTCAGCAGCTTGCCGCTCTTCTCCATCAACTCGGGATCGCCCGCCAGCGCCGCCACGGCGCGGCCGGCATAGGCGGGTGACTCGGTCTTCGCCAAAGCCTCGGCATTGCCGCCGATCGCCTTCTCGACGCGCTCGGTGCGCACGAAGCCCGGCGCCAGCGCCACCACGGCGATATCGGCGCCGGCCAGCTCGCGCGACAGGCCCTGTACCATGCGGATGGCGGCGGCCTTGACCACGTCGTACCAGAGATTGCCGAGATACTCGTCGAAGGCCCAGGCCACTGTATTGACGATCAGCCGTGCGCCGTCGTCGGGGTTTTTCGGCACCGTCATCAGCGGCAGGGCGTGCCGGGTGGTGAGGAAGGTGGCCTTCAGCCCGCCTTCGAACATGTCGGTCCAGTATGAGGTCGGCAGCGCCATGAAGGGCTGGGCGAAGGAGCCGTCGCCGGCATTGTGCTCGTAGCCGCCCCAAGCGTTGTTCACCAGGATGTCGAGCCGGCGATGATCCTTGGCGATCCGGGCCATCAGGGCGGCGATCTGGGCCTCGTCGCGATGATCGCAGCGGATTGCGACACCGATGCCGCCGGCCTTGGTGACGGCCTCGGCGGTCTCCTCGACCGTGCCCGGCGGCATTTGGGGATCGACGTGACCCGTGGCGCTGCGGCCGGTCACGTAAACCACGCAGCCGGCCTCGCCGAGTGCGCGCGCGATGCCGGCGCCGACGCCGCGGCTGGAGCCCGTGACGAGGGCGATCGGTCGTTCCTGATCTGACATGATCGGTCCTATACCGCCGTCCAGCCGCCGTCGACAACCAGCTCGGCACCGGTGACGTAGGAGGACTCGTCCGACGCGAGGAAGAGAATGGCATAAGCCACTTCGTCGATCTCGCCGGCCCGTCCCATCGGCACGCCCTTCAGCGTCTTGGCCCGCGTCGCCGGGTCGGCCGTGCGGCCCGAGGTGCGCATCGGCGGCATCAGGCCGGGATGCACCGAGTTGACGCGGATGCCTTCCTTGCCGTGCTGGGCTGCACCCGCCTTGGTGATCAGCCGCACCGCGCCCTTCGAGGCGTTGTAACCGACATGGATATAGCCCTGGCCGACGATGCCGGAGATCGAGGACAAGTTGATCACCGAGCCTTTGCCGCGCTTCCTCATCGCCGGGATGCCGTATTTCATGCCGAGGAAGACGCCGGTGGCGTTGATGCCCATCAGCCGGTTCCAGGCGGCGGTGTCGTAGAGGTCCGACTCTGCCGAGCCGCTGATGCCGGCGTTATTGACCAGCACGTCGAGCCCGCCGTGTTCGGCCACGATCCCGTCGACCGTGTTCTTCCATTGCGCCTCGTCGGTCACATCGAGGTGAACGAAAACAGCCGTCCCGCCGGCCTTGCCGATCTCCTCGGCGACGGCTGAGCCTTCCTTGTCCAGCATGTCGGCCACGATCACGGCCTTTGCACCCTCGCGTGCAAAAAGCCGTGCGGTGGCGCCACCCATGCCGCCTGCCGCGCCGGTGACCAGCGCCACCTTGTCCTTCATCCGCATTTGTTCTCTCCTCCCGCAGTGGCCGATGGCGCCCCGTGCGTGGGGTGCGTTGACGGCGCCTGCCCGGCCTGTTCTGATTGATGATTGCACACTTCTTGCAAGCAACGACTTGCAGAATGGGGAGCGCCCGGGGGTTGGGCGCGTGCGTCGATAGGGAGACTACGATGAAAGAACGGGAAATTCGCGGTTTGATCGCCGGCGTCAAGGCCGGCAAGGTTTCGCGGCGCGGCTTCGTACAGCGCATGATGGCGGCTGGACTGACGGCGCCCCTGGCGACGCAGTTGCTGGCCTTTTCGGGCGTGGCCATGGCCCAGTCCAAGCCCCGCTACAAGCCGACCAAGGCCGGCGGCGGCGGTCCGCTGAAGGTCCTGTGGTGGCAGGGTCCGACGCTTTTGAACCCGCATTTCGCCGTCGGCACCAAGGACCAGGACGGCTCGCGTCTTTTCTACGAACCGCTGGCCGGCTGGGATATCGACGGCGAGCTGCGGCCACTGCTAGCGGCCTCGCTGCCGAGCCGCGAGGACGGCTCGATCGGCAATGACGGCAAGTCGGTGACCTGGAAGCTGAAGCAGGGCGTCAAGTGGCATGACGGCAAACCCTTCACCGCCGACGACGTCGTCTTCAACTGGCAATACGCCAAGGATCCGGCGACCGCTGCCGTCACCAGTGGCTCCTACAAGGAAATCACGGTCGAGAAGATCGACGACTACACCGTCAAGATCGTTTTCGCCAAGCCGACGCCGTTCTGGGCCGATGCCTTCGTCGGCACCCAGGGCATGATCATTCCCAAGCATCTTTTCGCCGAATTCATCGGCGGCAAGTCGCGCGAGGCGCCGACCAATCTCAAGCCCGTCGGCACCGGCCCGTATATGTTCAAGGACTTCAAGCCGGGTGACGTCGTCACCGGCGTGATCAATCCAAACTACCATCAGGCCAACAGGCCGCATTTCGACAGCGTCGAGATGAAAGGCGGCGGCGACGCCGTTTCGGCGGCGCGCGCCGTGCTGCAGACCGGCGAATACGACTTCGCCTGGAACATGCAGGTCGAGGATGAAATCCTGCTGCGTCTCGAGAAGGGCGGCAAGGGCACGGTCGTGGTCTCGCCCGGCGGCAACGTCGAGCATATCCAGGTCAACAGCACCGACCCCAACACCGAAGTCGACGGCGAGAAGTCGAGCATGAAGACCAAGCACCCGTCGCTGTCGGACCCGGCGGTGCGTGAGGCGCTGACGATGCTGATCGACAAGGCTTCGGTCGAGAAATTCATCTACGGCCGCACCGGCCAGGCGACGGCGAACTTCGTCAACAATCCAGAGCGGCTGCGCTCCAAGGCCACCAAGTACGAGTTCAACATCGACAAGGCCAATGCGCTGCTCGACAAGGCGGGCTGGGCCAAGGGCGCCGACGGTATCCGCGCCAAGGGGGGCGTGAAACTCAAGTACGTCTTCCAGACCTCGATCAACCAGCCGCGCCAGAAGACCCAGGCGATCATCAAGCAGGCCTGCCAGAAAGCCGGCATCGACATCGAAGTGAAGGCGGTGACGGCCTCGGTCTTTTTCTCGTCCGACGTCGCCAATCCCGATACCTATCCGCATTTCTATACCGACCTGCAGATGTACACCGTCACCATGTCGCAGCCCGATTCGGAAGTGTTCATGCGCCAGTTCCTGTCCGACGAAGTCGCGACCAAGGAAAACAAGTGGCAGGGCCGCAACATCACGCGCTGGCAGAACAAGGAGTATGACGCGACGCACAAGGCAGCCCAGGTCGAGCTCGACCCGGTGAAGCGCACGGCGCTTCTCATCAAGCTGAACGACATCGTGATCGCCAACCAGGTCGTCATCCCTGTGGTAGTGCGCCCCGGCGTCGTCGCCATCAACAGCAAGCTCGCCGCCGAGATCAGCGGCTGGGACAACAACACCTGGGATCTCGCCAACTGGTACAAGGAAGCCTAGAGCAGGGCTTCCTTCCGTGTCGCGCCAGTTCCTGATCCGCCGCTTGCTGATTGCCGTGCCGAGTCTGCTCGGCATCAGCCTGGTGCTGTTCACGGTGCTGGCGCTGGCGCCGGGCGATCCCTTCGGCGAGCTCGCCACCAACCCCAATGTGCCGGCCGAAGTCCGGGCGGCATTGCGGGAAAAATTCGGCCTCGATGATCCGGTGTGGCAGCGCTACGTCCACTGGCTGCTTGCCATGCTGCAGGGCGACTGGGGCTTTTCCTTCGTCAGCCGCGTCAATGTCGACACGCTGATCCTGCAGCGCCTGCCCTCGACGCTTCTGGTGATCGGCGCCTCGCAGTTCCTCGCCATCGTTGTCGCCCTGCCGGTCGGCGTGCTGGCGGCGACGCGGCCTTATTCGCTGTTCGACCAGATCGCCAATACCTTCGCCTTCATCGGCTTCTCGCTGCCGACCTTCTTCACCGGGTTGCTGCTGATCCTGGTCTTCAGCATCCAGCTCGACTGGCTGCCCTTCGTCTATCGCGCCGACATCGCGGCGACGGGCTGGAAATTCTACTGGGAGCATGTGAAGCAGGCGATCATGCCGGTGACGGTGCTGGGCCTCTTCCAGGGCGCCTCGCTGGTGCGCTACGTGCGTTCGGCGGTGCTCGATGTGGTGCGCCTCGACTATGTCACCACCGCGCGCTCCAAGGGCATCGGCGAGCGCAAGGTCATCGTCAAGCACGTGGTGCGCACGGCGCTCATCCCCGTGGTCACGCTGGTGGCGCTGCAGATGCCGATCGTCTTCGGCGGCGCCATCGTCACCGAACAGATATTCCGCATTCCCGGCATCGGCTCGCTGCTGATCTCCTCGATCCTGTCCAACGACACGCCGGTGGTGATGGCCGTCACCTTCGTGTTCGCCTGTCTCGTCGTCCTCTTCAACCTGATTGCGGATATCCTGTATGGCTGGCTCGACCCCCGCATCGCTTTCCGCTGACGCGCTGCCGGCGGGTGCGCCGGTTGTCGCTCTGCCACTGCGCCGGCAACGCTTTTCGCCGGGCCGTGAGGCGTGGCGCCGCTTCCGCCGCCACAAGCTCGCGGTGATGAGCGGCTGCATCCTGCTTTTCCTCATCGCCGCGATCGCCTTCGGTCCCTTGCTTTGGCGTGTGCCGATCAACGAGATCGACTTCACCGCCAAGCTCGAAGGCCCTTCCTGGGCGCATCCCTTCGGCACCGACGATCTCGGCCAGGACGTGCTGGCGCGCCTGCTCTATGGCGGCCGCGTCTCGCTGGCCGTCGGCTTCTCGGCCATGCTGGTGGCCTGCTTCGTCGGCGTACTGATCGGAGCCCTTGCCGGCATGTCGCGCGGCAGCGTCGATGCCGCGCTGATGTGGCTCACCGACCTGTTCCTGTCGCTGCCGCAGCTGCCGCTGCTGCTGCTGGTCATCTACCTGTTCCGCGACACGCTGAAGGGCATTTTCGGGCCCGAGGGCGGCGTCTTCATCATGATCGTGATCGTCATCGGTGGCTTGCGCTGGATGCCGGTGGCGCGCCTGGTGCGCGCCCAGATCCTGTCGCTGCGCGAGACGGAATTCGTCGAGGCAGCCCGCGCGCTGGGCGCCTCCAAGATGCGCCAGGTGGTCCGCCATATCCTGCCCAATGCGCTGGGCCCGGTGATCGTGGCTGGCACCATCGATGTGGCCGCCGCCATCATCGCCGAATCGACGCTGTCCTTCCTCGGTCTCGGCTTCCCGCCCGATATCCCGACCTGGGGCCGCGTGCTGTTCGACGCCAAGGACTATCTCGACATCGCCCCGCATTGGGCGCTGTTCCCGGGTGCTTCGATCTTCCTTGCCGTGCTGGCCATCAATTTCATCGGCGACGGCTTGCGCGACGCGCTCGATCCGCGCCGCGTCCTGTAGGTAGCTGTGGCCGAAACGCTTCTCGACATTCGCGGGCTCAAGACCTGGTTTTCGACCGACGACGGTCTGGTGCGCGCGGTCGACGGCGTCAGCATGCATATTGACCGTGGTGAGACGCTGGGGGTGGTGGGCGAGTCGGGCTGCGGCAAGACCGTGACGGCGCGCTCGGTCCTGAAGCTGATCGACATGCCGCCGGGCCGCTTCGAGGGCGGCCAGATCCTCTGGCAGGGCCGCGATCTCATTCCGCTCGACGCCACCGAGATGGACAAGATCCGCGCCAAGGAAATCGCCATCGTCTTCCAGGAGCCGATGACCTCGCTCAATCCGGTCTACACGGTGGGCCAGCAGATCGCCGAGGTGCTGCGTCGGCATGAGGGTCTGACCAGGTCTCAGGCGCGCGACCGCGCGATCGAGATGCTGCAGCTCGTCAATATTCCCAATCCCAAGGGCCGCGTCGACGACTACCCGCACCAGTTCTCTGGCGGCATGCGCCAGCGCGTCATGATCGCCATGGCGCTGGCCTGCAGCCCGCAACTGCTGATCGCCGACGAACCGACGACGGCACTCGACGTCACCATCCAGGCGCAGATTCTCGAACTGATGCCGGAGATGAAGGACCGGCTCGGCATGTCGATCATGCTGATCACCCATGCCATGGGCGTGGTCGCCGAGACCTGCCAGCGCGTCGTCGTCATGTATGCCGGCAAGGTCGTGGAAGAGGCGCCGGTCGAGGCACTGTTCGGCAATCCGCGGCATCCCTACACACAGGGCCTGATCCGCTCGATCCCGCGCGTCGACCGCGCCGCGGCGCACAAGGAACGACTCGAGGCCATTCCCGGCACGGTGCCCAGCCTGCTCAACCCACCGATCGGCTGCCGCTTCGCCGCGCGCTGTAAATACGTCATGGATATCTGCGTGCAGGAAATGCCGCCGCTGAAAGACGTCGGTCCCGGTCACCGCGTGGCCTGCGTGCTATGAGCGAAAACCTTCTCTCCGTCCGCGGCCTCAAGAAGCATTTCGCCGTGTCCGGCGGCGTCTTCTCGCGTGAGGTCAATCGCGTCCATGCCGTCGATGGCGTGAGCTTCGACATCGGCAAGGGCGAGACACTGGGGCTGGTGGGCGAATCGGGCTGCGGCAAGTCGACGACGGGCCGCTGCATCCTGCGCCTGATCGAACCCAGTTCAGGCGAGGTCTGGTTCCAGGGCGCCGATGTCACCAAGATGAAGCCTGAGGCCATGCGCGTGCTTCGCCGCGACATGCAGATCATCTTCCAGGATCCCTACGCCTCGCTAAATCCGCGACTCACCGTCGGCGCCATCATCGGCGAGGCGCTGGAGATCCACAAGCTCACCAAGTCGCGGCGAGAACTCGAAGACCGTGTCGTCCACCTGCTTGAGACCGTCGGTCTGCAGGCCGATCACATGCGTCGCTTCCCGCACGAGTTCTCTGGCGGGCAGCGCCAGCGCATCGGAATCGCCCGCGCCCTTGCCGTCGAGCCCAAGCTGATCGTCTGCGACGAGCCGGTCTCGGCGCTCGACGTCTCGATCCAGGCGCAGGTCATCAACCTGCTGGAGGACCTGCAGGAGAAGTTCGACCTTACCTACCTGTTCATTGCCCACGATCTCAGCGTGGTCGAGCACATCTCGACACGCGTCGCGGTGATGTATCTCGGCCGGGTCGTCGAGATCGCCTCGTCGCGCGACCTTTACGACAGCCCGCTGCATCCCTATACCGAGGCGCTGCTCTCGGCCGTGCCGATCCCCGATCCGACGGTCAAGCGCAAGCGCATCATGCTGCAGGGCGACGTGCCCAACCCGATCAACCCGCCCAAGGGCTGCCACTTTCACACCCGCTGCCCGATCGCCAAGCCCGATTGCGCGCAACGGGTGCCCGAGCTGCGCGAAAGCCGGCCGGGGCACTGGGTGTCCTGTCACTACAGAGGATAGCTGGTACCCGCTGCCGGACTCGAACCGGCACGGCCTCGCGGCCTCAGGATTTTAAGTCCTGTATGTCTACCAATTCCATCAAGCGGGCCATGAAGCGGGCAGGTGCGCGGCGACCTTAAGGGGCGGGCGTGGTAAAGAAAAGCCATGCGGCTCTTCGTCTGTCTGCTGCTCGGCCTGCTGGCTGCCTGCGCGCCCAAGCCGCGGCCGGCGCCATCGATCGCCGATCTGCGTGCCGGCGGCTACATCCTCTATTTGCGCCATGCCGAGACGCTGACGGCATCCGAATCGGTGCTGCGGGAATTCTCCGACTGTTCGTGGCAACGCAATCTCAGCCCGCATGGTCGCGAACAGGCAGCGACGCTGGGCCGGCATCTGCACGCGGCAGGCTTCACCGCGGCGACCGTGGAGGCGAGTCCGTTCTGCCGCACGCGGGAGACCGCCGAACTGGTCTTCGGACGCCCGCCTGCTCTGTCGCCCGACCTTGTTTATCATGCCAGTCTGCCGCCGGAGTTTGCCGAAGCGACAGCGGCCAAGCTCGAGAAGCGCCTGGCACGGCGGCCGCCGGAGGGCGGCAATCTGGCGCTGGTCGGTCATGCGCCTGCCATGCGGGACGCCGCCCGCGTCGAGTTGCCCGAAGGGCAGGGCGTTATCGTTCAGCCGGCCGGCGACGGAAGCTTCCGCGTCGTGGCGCGAGTTGGCGAGGGCGGGATCACGCGGCCTTAAATCCCGCGATAAGGCCGGTTTCGACCCAGGAACGTAACAGGCTGGCGGCCCGGCCCGGCGCTTCGTGCTCCCCGGTGAAGGGCACGAGGCTGGCACAGAGTTCGGGAAACGGACGGCCCTCGACCAGCGCGTCGAGCAGCACCGCTTCGTCGGCCTCCAGCGAACGGAATCTGGAAGTGAGATCGGGACGCCAGATCGCCCAGACGCGTGGCTCGGGCGCGGACGCGACCTCGAGGTTGCCGGGTTCGACGTCGTCGCGGCGCTGCCAGGCCTGAGGCGCCTCGAACGCAAGCGTGAGGCGGCGCAGCGAGGGCAGCGCGGTGAAGGACAGGCTTTCCCAGGCCTCGGGCGGCAGGGCGATAAGCGCGTCGGCACCGACCGGCGAGGCGTCAGGCGAATCCCAGGCTTCCCCGAGCGCCCATTCGAAGCGCGCCATTTCGACTGCGGCCGGTGCGCGATCGTAGGGCGCCGTGCTTGCCATGAAGTCGGCGAGCCTCATGCCGAACCAGCGCACCGACGGATGGCGCGAGGGATGGGCGGCGATGTAGGCACGCGCTACATGGTCGAAGTCGGCCGGACCGCACATCGCCATCAGGCCGGGATAGTCGATCGTCAGCACCTCGATCAGGCGCAGCGCATAGCCATCGCGATAGACGTCGAGCAGGGTTGCGCGGTCGGCTTTGGTCGTGTCTCGCACGGCCGACGCAAAAGTCTCGCTGCTTGCCAGAACGTAATCCTGGAAGGCGCGCTGGAGATCGCCCAGTGAACCCGAGTTGCTGCGGGTCACGCGGCAGCCCCGCGTGCGATATCGGCCGCGATCCGGCGTGCCATGTCGAGTTCGGCCAGCAGCTCTTCGTAAGGCGGAATATTGGCGTCGCGCTCGATCATGGTCGGCACACCGGGGAACAGCCTCGCCGCCTCGGCATAGAGTTCCCATACGCCCGGGACAATCGGATGATCGTGGGTATCGATGATGTGGTTGCCCTTGTGCGTATGACCGGCGAGATGGAACTGCCGCACGCGCTCCCGAGGCATGGCGCGCAGGAAGGCCAGCGCATCGAACTCGTGGTTGAACGCGCTGACATAGATATTGTTGATGTCGAGCAGTATTTCGCAGTCGGCGCGCTTGCCGAGTTCGGCGATGAAAGCCCATTCGCTGAGTTCCGACGCGGCGTAGGTGACGTAACTCGAGACGTTTTCCAGAGTCAGCCGGCGGCCGAGATGGTCCTGCACGCGCATCACGCGCTCGGTGACATGGTCGAGCGCCTCCTCGGTATAGGGCAGCGGCAGCAGGTCGTGCATGTTGGTGCCGCGCAGGCCGGTAAAGCAGAGATGGTCGGACACGAGCATCGGCTGCACGCGGTCGCAGAGCGCCTTCAATTCGTCAAGGTAGCGGAAGTCGAGCGGGTCGATCGAGCCAATGGACAGAGAAACGCCATGCAACGCCACCGGATAGTCGCGGCGGATGCGATCGAGCCAAGCAAGCGCGCTGCCGCCCGACACCATGTAGTTTTCCGACAGCGCTTCGAACCAGCTGACCCGGCCCGGCGTTTCGGCGATTTCCTCGTAGTGCTCGGGCCGCAATCCCAGCCCGAAATCGACTTCGCCCATGCGATCGATTCCATTTGTTCACGAATGAAAACGGGCGCCCGGGATTTCCCGGACGCCCGCGTATTCGGCCGGTTAAAGACTACTTCGACTTGATCACTTGGCACTCGATCGAGCTGCCGGTTTCGGTGAAGCCCTTGCCCTTGCAGGCGTTCTGGCCCTTGCAGGCATTGGCCGAACCCTTGCAGGCGCTCTGGCCTTTGCAGGAGTTCGCGCCGGGGCAGGCAACGCCGGCATTGGCGGCGCTGACGACGAAAGTACTGGCGGCAAAGATGGCGGCGGCGGCGACGGCGATGGTGCGCGTGTTCATGACTTGATCTCCCAGTTGAATCTCGCATCGACGGACAGACGATGCTGCAGAACATCCTGCCTCCTTGGTACGAGTCAAAGCAACGGACCGATCAATCAAGTACCGTAAAACTTTAGTGATGGAGGATGCCGCACTGCAGCAATTCACGCGAAAACGCGAAGGGCGCTGCGATTGCTCGTGGCACCCAATTCCAAGCCGGATTGAGACTTGATGACTTTGCCGCTCTCGGTGGCTCCGTGAAGTGATCACCTACATGCGAAGCCCACCTGCAGATCCAAGGGCGAGCCGCCCCGGCGACAGGGCGGCTTCCGTGACGCCGAGTTCGGCGATATCGGCCGGCAGGCCGAGGCCGCGCGCCAGCGCTGCGGCCGTCCGTCCGGCCGCCTCGCCGGTCTGGATGCCGTAGCCACCCTGGCCGGCCAGCCAGAAGAAGCCCTCGACCCTGGGATCGTAGCCCACCACCAGGTTCTTGTCGGCGACGAAGCTGCGCAGGCCCGCCCACTTGTTCTTGATACGCCGGACGGTGAGCGTGCTGGCCGTCTCGATGCGGTCGACTGCGGTGGCCACGTCGATTTCCTCGGGCTGGGCATCGCAAGGTGGCGAGGGCGTCGCGTCGGCCAGCGATCCCAGGAATTGCCCAACCTCCGGCTTGAAATAAAAGCTCTCGTCGAAATCGATCACCATGGGCAGCCGGGCGAGGTCGAGGTCCGGCGGGGCGTCGAAGGTGAAGGCCGTGCGGCGCTTGGGAACAAGGCCGATAGCCTTGGCGCCGGCCAGGCCGCCCAGCACGTCGGCCCAGGCCCCGGCGGCGTTGACGATGGTGGCGGCACCGACCGTCTCGCCGTCGCGTAGCTTGATCGTCCAGGCGCTGCCCTTGCGTTCGAGAGCCGTCACCTCGGCGTTGAGCCGCAGCAACGCGCTGGCGGCGCGCGCGCCCTTCAGGAAGCCGCCATGGATGGCGGCCACGTCCATGTCGTCGGCATCGGGCTCGAAGACGGCGCCGCCGTCCAGCACTTCGGGCCGGATTATAGGGGCGATGGCCAGCGTTTCCTTGAGCGACAACCGGCGCACCGTGGGCACAAGGGTGGCGAATTCGCGCGCCGCTTGGTCCATTTCGGCCCCCTGATCGGCGCGGCCGGCGATGACGGCGCCGCGCGGCGTCAGCAGGGCGTGGTCGGCAAAGCCCTTGGGCGGATTGCGATAGAAGCGGCCGGACGCCACGGTGATGGCGCGGATCTCGGCGCTGCCATAGGTCTCGGAATGCAGCGCCGCCGAGCGTCCCGTCGTGTGATAGGCGGGCACGTTCTCCCGCTCGAGCACGATGACACGCGCATGGGGGGCCAGCTGGTAGGCCACGGAAACGCCGGCAATCCCCGCGCCGACGATCGCGAAATCGAAATCCTTCATGAGCTCCACATTGCAAGGTCGTCATCCGGCCTGCAATAGTCGGGCCGTCATGAATATCGCGCATCTTCTGCTCAACTCGGCGCTGGAATTCCGCGACATCACCGCGCTGGCCCGCGGCGGGACGCCGTACCTCAATTACCGCGACCTGTGGCGCAAGGTGGCGGTGATGAGCACGCATCTGCGCGTCCGCTTCGGCCTACGGCGCGGCGATCGCGTGGCCCTCGCCATGACCAATTGCGTCGAAGCGATCGAGGCCATGTACGCGATCTGGCATGCCGGCCTTTGCGCCGTACCGATGAACGCCAAGCTGCATGCTAAGGAATTCGCCTTCATCCTGGAGAACTCCGGCGCCAGGCTCTGCTTCGTCACGCCCGATCTCGCCACCACTATTGCCGAAGCCGCGCGCGAGGCGCCGGACCTGAAGGAAATCGTCGACACAACGACACGGCCCTACACCTTCATGGAAGTGGGCGACCCGAGCCCCATCGTCGACTGCGAGCCGACCGATCCGGCCTGGCTGTTCTATACCTCGGGCACGACCGGCCGGCCCAAAGGCGCCACGCTCACCCATCGCAATCTGCTGGCGATGACGCTCAATTACTATGCCGACGTCGACCGGCCGCTACCCGGCGGCTCGATCGTCCATGCCGCCCCGATCAGCCACGGCTCGGGCCTGTGGAATTTCCCGATGCTGGCGCGCGGCTCGGTGCAGGTCTTTCCCGAGAGCGGCAAATACGAGGTGCCCGAGACGGTCGAGCTGATGAACCGCTGGCCCGATTGCAGCATCTTCCTGGCGCCGACCATGGTGAAGCGCCTGGTCGAGCATGGCAGTGTCGGCGAACTGAGGCCGGAGGCTGTGCGGCTCATCACCTATGGCGGCGCGCCGATGTATGTCAGCGACCTCAAGCGTGCCCTGGAAACGCTGGGCTACCGCAAGCTGATCCAGCTCTACGGGCAAGGCGAGAGCCCGATGACGATCACGCATCTCAGCCCGGCCATCCACGCGGACAAGGATCATCCTCGCTGGGAACAGCGGCTGGCCTCGGCCGGCCTGCCCGACACCTGTGTCGAGGTCCGCACCGTCGACGAGGACGGTAAGCCGGTGCTGGCGGGCGAAGTGGGCGAGATCATCTGCAAGGGCGACACGGTGATGTCGGGCTACTGGAACGACCCGGAGGCCACCGCCCGCTCGCTGCGCGACGGCTGGCTGTGGACAGGCGATGTCGGCGCCTTCGACGAGGAGGGGTTCTTGACCCTGAAGGACCGCTCCAAGGACATGATCATCTCCGGTGGCTCCAACATCTATCCGCGCGAGATCGAGGATGTGCTGAACCTGCATCCCGCTGTCGCCGAATGTTCGGTGGTTGGCCGGCCGCATCCGGAATGGGGCGAGGATGTCGTGGCCTTCATCGTCACCCGTTCGGGCCCTCGGCCAACGCCGGCGGAGCTCGACCAGCTCTGCCTCGACAATATCGCGCGCTTCAAGCGGCCGAAGGACTACAAGTTCATCGACGCCCTTCCGAAGAACAACTACGGCAAGATTCTCAAGACCGAACTCAGATCGAAACTCCAGGAGTAAACCATGGGCAGCATGATCGATTTCAAACGTCCCGACGGCTCGACCTGCAGGGGCTATCTGGCCGAAGCGGGCAAGGGCAAGCCCGGCATCGTCGTCATCCAGGAATGGTGGGGTCTCAACGATCAGATCAAAAGCGTCGCCGACCGCTTCGCCGCTGCCGGCTACAATGCGCTGGCACCCGATCTCTACAAGGGCCGCGTCACGCAAAAGCCCGATGAAGCCAACCACATGATGAGCGGCCTCGATTTCGTCGGTGCCTCCGACCAGGACATCGCCGGTGCGGTGAAGCATCTGGCGGCGATCGGCGGCAAGGTCGGTTGCATGGGCTTCTGCATGGGTGGCGCTCTCACCATCGCCGCCGCCGCGCGCGTGCCGGGCATCGCCTGCGGCGTGCCGTTCTATGGCGTGCCGCCGGCGGGGCTGGCCGATCCGGCCAAGATCAAGATACCGATGCAGGGCCACTTCGCCAACCAGGACGACTGGTGCACGCCGCAGGTCGTCAACGACTTCGAGAAGGCTATGATCGCCGGCGGCAACAAGCCGGAGGTCTACCGCTACAACGCGGCCCATGCCTTCGCCAACGACAAGAGCCCGGCCTATGACATGACCGCCGCCAAGCAAGCGTGGGAGCGCATGATGGCTTTCCTGGGCAACAACCTCTGAGCCTCCGCCCCGGCTTCGGCCTTGCCATCGTCGGGCTGGGCGCCTCGCTCGCCCCGCTCGACATCGCCGTCAACGTGGCCCTGCCGGCGATCACCCGCCACTTCGCGCTGCCCCTGGGCGACGTGCAGTGGCTGGTGGTCTGTTACGTGCTGGTCTACGGCTCGCTGATGCTTGTCTGCGGCAAGCTGGGCGATCTCTTCGGCCACCGCCTGATCTTCCGCCTCGGCCTCTTCATCTCGGCGATCGGCTGCGCCGCCTGTGCCGCGGCACCGGACTGGCCGCTCTTCCTCTGGGCGCGCGCCGGGCAGGGCATCGGCACGGCACTGGCGCTCTCCTGCACGCCCGCACTTGCCACGTCACTCTTTCCCGAGAGCCAACGCACCAAGGCGTTGGCGGGATTCGCGGCGACGATGGCGCTGGCCGCCGCAACGGGCCCCTTTCTCGGCGGCATTCTCGTCGAGCTGTGGGGCTGGCCGGCCGTCTACTGGGTGCGCGTGCCGATCGCGCTGGTGACGCTGGCGCTGTCGGGGCTGTTGCCGTCACCCAAGCTGGATGTGCGGCGCTTCGATGCGCTGGGTGCCCTGCTGCTGGCCTCCTGCATGAGCGCCTTGCTGCTGTCGCTGGTGCTGTCGCAACGCCCGGACGTCGCCGGCCGGCTGCCGGCCGCGCTTTTCATTGCCGCGTTGTTCGTCCTTGCCGCCTATACCCGCCGCGCCGATCGCATACCCGAGCCGATCATCCGGCCCGCGCTCTTCGCCGATCCGGCATTCGCCGTGCCCAACATCATGAACGTGTTGGCCAATACGGCCGGCTTCTCGATCCTGTTGCTCACGCCTTATTACCTCGTGAACGTGCTGAAGCTTTCGGCCTTCGCCAGCGGCGTGGTGCTGGCATTGGCTTTCTCCGGCAGCCTCGTTGGCGCGCCGCTGGCGGCCCGCCTGGTGCCGCGAATCGGACAGCGACCGACGGCATTCGTTGGCGTAGCCGTGGTTGGGCTTGGCCTGTTGCCGCTGGGCTTCACCGGCGCCGATACGGCGGTGCTGCTGGTGGCGTTGCTGCTGATTGTCGAGGGCGTGGGGCAAGGACTGCTCACGGTGGCCTATACCGACCTGGTGACCGGCACGCTGGCTGAGCGCGACCGCGGCGTCGCGGGTGCTCTGTCGTTGCTGACGCGCACCCTCGGCATCGTCGGCGGCGCAGCCGTTCTGACGGCGCTGCATGCCCATGGCGTTGCCGGTGGCAGCGGTATCGATGGCTTCCTCGCCGGATACCGCTTCGCCTTCATTGCGGCGGGTGGCGGGCTGCTCGCGGCCCTGTCACTCTCCTGCCTCATTCCCCGTGTCTGGTTTGTCCGATGAAAGTCAGCTTGCGCTTCGCGTTTCTCGTCCTGGTCCTCGCCGTCTTCGTCTCGGGTGAAGCGGCTGCCCAGGCCTCCGTCGCCGCCAATCAGGTCCAGGACCAGGCAGCCGCGTTGTTGTCGCAAGCGCGCCGATGCCCCGCTCTGGCCAAGAGCTTTGTCGATCGCTTCGCCGCTCGCGCCTCGGCAGTCGTCGCCCGTGCCGATGGCAATGCGACACGGCGCGGTCCGGGCGGCGAGTTCGAACTGATCAGCGCCAGCCTCGAGATGGTGGCGAACTGCAAGTCGGTGAATTGCCCCGGCAAGCCGCCGGCGCTCAGCGTGCCCAACTGCAGCCATTTCGTGCCGCAATTCAGGGGCCTGCGCATCAATCAGGACAACTGGCAGCTTACCGAGGGTTTGAAGTAGAGCGCCCGAACATCTGGTCGAGGTGCTTGCGCGCACCGTCGGCCAGCAGGTCGCGGTCCATGCGATACCGGTCCGCGAAGAAGGCCTGGCCGATGGTGCGATCGATCTCGAGGGTGCCGACCAGCGGCGCCGCCGTGTCGGGACTCGTGAGGCCCTCGGTATAGAGCAGCCGCCGCTCGATTTCGTTGCGCCCCATCAGGCGCGCGAAATACTCGTATTGCAGGTTGCCGACGCGCGGCATCTTCGAGCCGGTCACCAGCACGTACATCTTCTCCCACTGGCCGGGCTTCAGGCGCGCGCGCATTTCCGCGGTGGCGGCTGCCAGTTTGTCGAGATGGACGGCGGCGGCCAGGTCGGCATTGGCCATCTGCAAGGGCCCCATGCGACGGGCAAAGGCTTCGAGCTCCCGGCGCGCGATCGTGCCGTCGGCGATCAGCCTGTCGAGAACGGCCAGGGAGCCATCGAACATCGCATGCTGGCGGGGTCGCTGGCTGGCCGGAATCTCGAGCTGGTCGGCAACCACGGCGAAGGCGCGGGTCTTGTCGCGATAAACTCCCGCCTTGCGGCGGAGTTCCTCGGAGGCGGGGCCGTCGGCATAGGGCAGGGCCATCGAATAGACGCCGAGCGGCACATGGGCGACTGTCTTGTACTGGTCGACCAGCTGCGTGTTGAAGACCTTGGACCATTCCGGCTCGCCACGCTGGCGCAGAATCATGCGCGCACCGCCCACGATCAGAACGGCATCGACATCGGCGCGCAGCTTCTCACGCGTTTCGGCGTAACGTTCGCGCACTTCACGGTTCATCGCCGCAACGGTGTCGGTAACCTCCGGTAGCGCCGGCCCGACGGCCGTCTCGGTCGGCGGCAGCTCGGCCGCGCAACTGCCGAGCAAGAGGGCGCCTGCTGCGAGCAGCAGGGTCGGGGTGCCGGAGAAGAGACGCTTTTTCATTCGAGTTTGATATTGCCACGTCTGATGATGTCGCCGAACAGCCTGTTCTCGCTGGCAATCTGCGCCTTGAAGTCGGCCGGGTTGAGGTAGGTCACGCGCATGCCGCCATTGTGCACCCTCTCCATGATGTCGGGCGCGCGCAGTGCCTGGGCGATCGCCTTGTCGAACTTCTCGATGGCCTCGGGTGTGGTGCCGGCTGGCGCCAGGATGCCGAACCACGAATCGCCGCCATCCTTGCCGTAACCAGCCTCGCGCAGCGTCGGAATCTCGGGAAAGTCCGGATGGCGCACTTCGGCGAGCATGGCGAGGCCCCGCAGCTTGCCCGCCTTGATATGCGGCAGGGTCGTCTGGTCGAACTGGACCTGGACCTCACCGGCAACCAGCGCGTTGGTCGCCGGTGCGCTGCCGCGATAGGGAACATGCGTCATCTTGATGCCGGCCTCGAGGCTCAGCATCTCACCGAAGAGATGGGTGATGGTGGCAAGGCCCGACGAGCCGAAATTGATCTTGCCGGGGTTGGCCTTGGCATAGGCCACGAACTCCGCGACGGTTTTGACCGGCACCGACGGATGAAGCGCGAAAGCGCCCCACGATGTGGTCATGCGCGACACCGGGATGAAATCCTTTTCCGGGTCGAACGGGATCGCTTGCAGATGGCGCGTGATGGCGACCATTGCCGTGGTCGTGGTCAGGAAGGTGTGATTGTCGACGGTCGCCGTCTTGGCGAACTCGGCACCGATCATGCCCGAGGCGCCGGCCTTGTTGTCGAACAGCACGCTCTGTCCCAGGATCTGCGCCGCGCGCTCGATGACGATGCGCGTGGAAACGTCGGACGGGCCGCCGGGCGGATAGGGGATGACGATCCTGAGCGGCTTGACAGGCCATTGCTGCGCGGCGGCCGGCGCCGCCAGGATGGCGAGCGCCAGGGCGCCGCCGAGTGCGCGTCGAAGCATTTGCAGGGTCCTCCCGAAGACTTCTTGTTGGTGCGAGCATTTCACGCGTCCGCCGCGGCTGCAACAGCAGGCACGGCTGCAACAGCGGTCAAGGCTGCAACAGCCGGCGGCCGTGTTAGGGTCGACGCATGAAAAAGTTCGGCACCGCGGCAGTTGCCACCGTCTTCGCCGCCTATCCCAAGGCGCTGAGGCAGAAACTCATGTCACTGCGCGAGCTTGTGTTTGATGTGGCGGCGAGGACCGAGGGCGTTGGCCCGCTGCAGGAGACCTTGAAATGGGGCCAGCCGAGCTACCTCACCAGCGAGAGCGGCAGCGGCACGACGGTGCGCATCGACCGGCTGAAGAGCGGCAATGGCTATGCCGTCTATTTTCACTGCCAAAGTGGCCTGGTGGAGACCTTCCGGGAACTCTACCCCGATACCTTCCGCGACGAAGGCAAGCGCGCCATCGTCTTTGAAACCGGCGAGCGCGTGCCGGTGCGGGCGTTACGCCATTGCCTCGGTCTGGCGCTGACACATCATCTGCGCCGCAAGAGGCGTTAGCGCTTGGCCTGCCGGCGGTGATAGCGCCCGCGCAGTTCCTCGCATTCGGCTTGCAGGACGCCCGAGGTGATCTGGATCTCTGCCACCATGAAATCGGCGAAGCTTTCGACCGAATAGCGGCCGAGATCGGTGCGGCCGACCGACTTGAAGCGGCCACCCACGACCCAGCGGTCTATTTTCGCATTGAGGAGCGCGCCGGCGCACATCGGGCAGGGCTCCATGGTCGTGTAGATCGTGCAGCCGGCGAGGTCGCCCACGCCCAGTGCTTTGCAGGCATCGGCAATGGCGTCGGTTTCGGCGTGGGCCATCGGATTGAGTTGCGTCGAGATGCGGTTGCGGCCGCGGCCGACGATCTCGCCGTTCCGCACCACGAGGGAGCCGACGCCCATGTCGCCTTCGCTGTCGGCAACAGCGCCGATTTCGAGGGCCAGCCGCATGAAGTGTTCGTCGCGATTCGTGTCGATGGAGGTCATGATCGAGTGTCGCATGCGGGGCAGCCATCGTCTATTCAGGGGGCTGTCGGCTTGGTCATATAGAAACTGTCGGGGAGCGAAAAATGTCGGGACGTCTGAAGGACAGGGTCGCCATCGTCGTCGGCGCGGGATCGAGTGGCCCGGGTTGGGGCAATGGCAAGTGCACGGCGGTCACGTTTGCGCGCGAAGGCGCCAGGTTGTTTTGCGTCGACCGCAAGCGGGCGGCTGCCGAGGAGACGGTGGGCCTGATCGCCAAGGAAGGCGGCGAGGCGGCGGCCTTCGAATGCGACGCCTCGAACAACGCCCAGGTCAAGGCCATGGTCGATGCCTGTCTCGCCAAATGGGGCCGTGTCGATATCCTCGACAACAACGTTGGCATCGGCTCGACGGGCGGCCCGGTCGAACTCGACGAGGACGAGTGGCACAAGGTTTTCAACGTCAACGTCACCAGCTTCTTCCTCACGGCCAAGCACGTGCTGCCGGTGATGGAGAAGCAGGGCAAGGGCGCCATCGTCAATGTCAGCTCGATCGCCTCGATCCGAGTCCCGAAGGGCATCAGCTACGTCGCCTATAATGCCAGCAAGGGCGCGGTGAATTCATTGACCATGGCGATCGCCTCGCAATATGCCGAGAAGGGCATTCGCTGCAATGCCATCCTGCCCGGCCTGATGCACACGCCGATGATCGACTTCCTCGCCGAGGAATACGCCAAGGGCGAGAAGGATCACAATCAGGCCTATGACAAGATGATCGCCATCCGCAATCGCGCCTCGCCGACCGGCAAGATGGGCACCGGTTGGGACACGGCCAACGCAGCACTTTTCCTCGCTTCGGACGAGGCAGCATACGTCAACGGCCATCTGCTTGTCGTCGACGGAGGCATCACCGTCAGGGCGTAAGGCCGCGATAAAAGCAGCGCCGGTCCTCAATCTACCGGCGCTGACGCGCTACGTCGGCTTTCGTGAAATCCAGAGCCGGAAGGCCACCGGGCTGCTGAAGATGATCACGAACAGGCGGAAGAGATGGTGTGTCGCCACCATCGCCGTCTCGATGCCGAGTGCGAGGCCGATCAGGCTCATCTCGGCGAAACCACCCGGCGCATAGGATAGTACCGTCGCGTCGAGGTTGAGGCCGGTGAAATAGACCGTGACCTTGGCGAAGGCGACGGCGCAGCCGATCAGGATCAGCGCGGCGCCGATCGAGGCCGCCATCTCCTTGTGCAGCTGGTCGAGCCGGGCGCCGACGAAGCGGCAGCCGATGCCGGTGCCGACCACGACCTGTGCCGCCGCCACCAGCTCGCCCGGCGGCTTGGAATCGGTGATGCCGGAGAGATGCGCTATCGCGCTCAGGATCATCGGGCCCATCATGAAGCTGGCGGGCAGGCGGGCCAGCCGTCCGACGATCGCGCCGCTGATGCCGCAGGCGATCAGGATGGCATAGTCCTTCCAGTCGTTGCCGGTCGGGCCATGCACCATGGTCAGTACGCTGGTCTGCGCGCCATTGATCAGCCGGTACCAGACCGGAATGGTCAATACGACGGTGAGAATGCGCAACGCATGGGCCAGCGCAATGGCGCGTTCTTCACCGCCCATGGCGGCGCCCATGATGGTCATGTCGTTGAGGCCACCCGGCATGGCGGCGAAGTAGCAGGTCGGCTTGTTCCAGTCGGTGACCTTGCGGAGCCACAGGTAGCAGAGAGCGGCGCCGGTGAAGGTCATGGCCGTCAGGATGCCGAGACTGATGCTCCATTGTCCGAGCCGCTGCACGAGATCGGGCGTGAAGCCGGAACCCAGCAGTACGCCCATGACGATGATCATGCCCTGGCGAAGTCTTACGCGCATGCCGATGCGCAACCCGGCAAAGGCCGCGACCGTCGAGAAGACGCAGGCGCCCAGCATCCAGGCCAGCGGCATGTGCAACCGGTCGAAGGCGAAACCACCCACGCTGCCGATGGCCAGTGCCAGCAGGAGCGGGCCCCAGCCGTTGTGGCCGATGATGTTCTTGCGTTCGGGCTTGAAGCTGGCGGCCGTGCTCAAGGGGCGAACTGCTCCTTGAGGATACGCTCCTCGAGGTCGTGCTCCGGATCGAACAGCAGCGTGAGCGAGATGTCGGTCGCTTCGGTTACCGTGACATGCGCCACATTGGCGACCTCGACCGAATCGGCGGCGGCGGCCACGGGGCGTTTTTGCGGGTCGAGGATAGTGAACTCGACCTTGGCGCTCTTGGGCAGCAGAGCCCCGCGCCAGCGGCGCGGGCGGAAGGCATTGATCGGCGTCAGCGCCAGCAGGCCGGTGCCGAGCGGAATGATCGGCCCATGGGCGGAGAGATTGTAGGCGGTCGAGCCGGCGGGCGTCGCCACCAGGGCGCCGTCGCAATAAAGCTCGGGCAGGCGCTTGCGCCGGTCGATGGAGACGGCGATGCGGGCGGTCTGGCGGCTCGCGCGAAACAGCGAGACTTCGTTGATGGCCAGGGCCTCGTGCGTCTTGCCGCGTGTCGTGCGCGCCAGCATGCGCAGCGGCGTCAGCTTGATCTCGCGGGCCTTCTTCAGGCGCAGCAGCAGGCTTTTGGGCCGGTACTGGTTCATCAGGAAGCCGACGGTGCCTAGATTCATGCCGTAAATCGGCGTGCTGCGGCGCAGCGCGCGATGCAATGTTTGCAACATCAACCCGTCGCCACCCAGGGCCACGATGATATCGGCCTCCGCCGGCGGCACATGGCCGTGCTGCTGGCGCAGCGTTTTAAGCGCACGCTGGGCCTCGGGAGTGGCGTTGGCGACGAAAGAGAGGGCGGGGGGCATGTCTGTCCGGTAGTCGGTGCAAGAATCGTACTATAGCCGGCCCGGCCTGCTTTGCGGTAAAATCTGCCCAATTATAAGAGACGATACGGAGGAACGATGGAACTGGTCCCGCTCGGCCCTGGATTTGGCGTTGAAGTAAAGGGCGTCAGCATGCTCGACGTCGCGACCGACGCCGAGGCCTATAAAGCGGTTCGCGCCGCTTTCGAGGATCATTCCCTGCTGGTGTTTCGCGACCAGACGATTGCCGACGATGTGCAGGCGGCCTACAGCCGCGCCTTCGGTCCGCTGGAACTCACCAAGGCAGCGTCGCTCGGGCAGAACACGTTCTATTCGCGCCTGACCAACACCGAAAAGGGCAGGGTGGTACCGCCCGATCATCGCCAGGTTCTGATCGCCAAGGCCAACGCGCTTTGGCACACCGATTCCTCGTTCAAGAAGACGCCGGCGCTCGCCTCGGTACTGACGGCGCGCGTGCTGCCGGATGCCGGCGGCGAAACCGAATTCACCTCCACGCGTCTGGCCTGGGAACGGCTGGCGCCGGAGCTTCAGTCGAAGCTGACCAACGCCGTGGCGACGCATTCCTACGCCAACAGTCGCGACCAGATTCATCCAGACCTCGCAACCGAGGTCGAGCGCCGGCAACTGCCACCGGTGCGCTGGCGCATGAACTGGCGCAATCCGTCGAACGACCGGAGGGCGCTCTATGTCGCGAGCCACGCCTATGCCATCGAAGGCATGGACGATCGTGACGCCCGCCAGTTGCTGGCGCAGCTGCTCGACGAGGCGACGCGTCGCGAGTTCGTCTACAGCCATCAATGGCGCCAGGGCGATGCGGTGATGTGGGACAATCGCGCCATGCTGCATCGCGGCCGACCTTGGCCCTACGAGCGCGAGCGCTCGATGGTGCGTACGACAATTTCGGCCACCGTGGCCGATGGCCTCGACGAAGTGAAGCCGCCGCCGACCGTGCACTGACGCCCAGGGAATCGCGCAACGGCCTGGCCGCCGCGCGGTTGCGATCGTTGCGAAAAATAGCCACGGCGCTATTTCGACGGCATTGTGGCGCCGCAGGGCACTAAATGCGTGCCATGGCGTTAACTGCGCCATGGCCTTGCCCGCGCGTCCTCTTTCCGACGAAGAAATGAACGGCCTGCGGGACATCCACGCCCTCGATGGTATGGCCAAGGTTCCCGACGAGGTCCGCCGCCGGCTCGCGCTCTACGGGATGATCGAGGAAACCCCTAAGGGCTGGCGATTGACCCGCCTGGGCAACGATCGTCTGGCAGCGACCCTGCAGACAAAATCGGCCTCTCTCTAAAAATCGCTCTCGATGCAACGATGAACCCGAAGGGTCAGGTCGGCAATTCGAACGCGTCGAGCGCCGAGGGCGCGACCAAGGCCAAGATCGAGGCCGCCGGCTACAGCGGCATGCACGATCTGAAGCGCAACCCGGACGGCACCTGATCCGGCCGCGCGATGAGGAACAACCTCGAAATCGCCGTGATGCTCGACCTGAACGGCAACGTCAGCTCGCAGTAAACCGGCTGCGTGACGATGACGCCCGCCCCCTAAGAGGGCGGGCTTTTCGCTTGCACTATTCACAAAGCCGGCACAGTTCGGTCGCGAAGCATCACAATCGGCCGCGTACTCCCTCCGACAAGGCTTTTTCGAGGAGAGACGGGTCATGAAACGCATTCTTGCCGTTGCGACATTGCTTCCCCTGCTGGCGCTGGGCGCCTGCGGCGACACCATGGGCGACCGCGCCTTGAGTGGCGGCGGCATCGGCGCCGGCGCGGGCGCGCTCACCGGGCTGCTGTTCGGCTCGCCGCTGACGGGCGCTCTGGTCGGCGGTGCCCTGGGCGCCGGCGCCGGCGCCTTCACCACGCGCGACCAGGTCAATATGGGCCAGCCGGCGTGGCGCTGATTTTCTGACGTTGCGGAGGGCGGGCGCGGCGCTCACCCTCCGCGTCAATGAATTGGAGGATCCCGGCGCTCGCGCCGTTTCGGATCGAGAGCTTCCGTTTCCAGTGGCCAGCCGATCTGCTGGCCTCCTGGGCATTCGAGATGGAAGGGCTGATCCTGGGCTGGTTCGTGCTGGTCGAGACCGGCTCGGTGCTGGCGCTTGCCCTTTTCGGATCGCTCCAGTTCCTCGGCACGCTGATCTCGCCGCTGTTCGGGCATGTCGGCGACCGTATCGGCTTTCGCAACTTGCTTCTTTTGATGCGCGCCGCCTACCTGGCGACCGCGCTGATCTTGGCGGGGCTCTTCGTCGCCGGCATCGCTACTCCGGTCATCGTCTTCGTCCTGGCGACGATCGTTGGACTGGTGCGGCCCTCCGACATCACGCTGCGCAGCCTCCTGGTCGGCGAGACCATGCCGGCCGAACTCCTGATGCCGGCCATGAGCGTGGCGCGCACGACGGCGGATCTGGCCCGCGCCGCCGGGGCGCTGACGGGCGCGGCGCTGGTCGCCTGGCTGGGCATGGGCTCGGCCTATCTGGGTGTCTGCGCCGTCTACCTCGCCAGCCTGCTGCTGAGCTTCGGCGTCGGCGTACGGCGAGTCCGGGTGCTGGGTGAAACCAAGCTGGAGGCGTCGCCCTTCGCAGCCTTGAAGGAAGCCTTCGCCTATGTCTGGTCGACGCCGGATGTGCGCGCCGCCATGCTGCTGGCCTTCACCATGAACTTCGCCGCCTACCCGGCGGTGAACTCGCTGCTGGCCTATGTCGCGCGCGAGATCTATCGCGTCGACCAGACCGGTCTCGGCTGGCTGATCGCCAGTTTCTCCGGCGGCGCGTTGCTTGGATCGATCCTGTTGTCGACCTGGGGCGCGCGCATTCCGCCCGCCCGCACGATGCTGATCAGCGCGATGTTGTGGTTCGCGGTGGATTTCGCGTTTTCCTGGGTCGAGAGCGCCGCCTGGGGCAAGGCGCTCCTTTTTGCGGCGGGCTTCGCCCAAAGCTTCTGCATGGTGCCCATGGCGGTGCTCTTGCTGCGCACCGCCTCGCCGGCCTTCCGCGGCCGCGTCATGGGCGTTCGCAATCTTGCGGTCTACGGCTTGCCGATGGGACTGCTGATGGCCGGACAAATGGTCGAATACCTAGGCTACAGCGTTACCAGCGCGATGTTCAGCCTCGCGGGTGCCAGCTTCACTCTTTGGATCGCGTTGCGCTGGCGCGAGCATCTATGGCGCCGCGATGCGCCGGCAAACAGCTGAAAATTCGACCGCTCCTTCGCGACCCCTGCAGCAACATTGCCCCTCCGGTGGGCGTTACCTCGGCACCCATTCGTCAGAAGGAGACCTGTCATGAAGTGCCTCATCTTCGCCATTGCCCTCGTCGGCGCCGCTAGTGCCGCGCAGGCCCAGACGACCTATCCCAGCGAACCGCCTAAGGGATTCATCGGGCGCGACGAAAACGGAGCGCGCGTCGATGCGACCGGGGCGCGTATCGACCAGAACGGCAATCGCGTGATCGGCAGCGATACCTGGAGATACGGCCCGGGCGATCGCGGCTCGAACGTGCCGGCGGCGCCAGGGCCCTCCGCGGTCCAGCCCCCGTCCCAGCCCCCGTCCCAGCCCTCGTCGGCGGCCTCGAGGGACGAGTATGGCTTCCGCTATGACGGCCAGGGCAATCGCATCGATGCCCGCGGCAATATGATCTCGCCGCAGAGCACGTCGCCCTAATCCGCGACGCTTTGCAGAAGGCGAGGGCCCGGCAGCCTCACGGCTGGCCGGGCCTTTGAATTGGGGGATAGACTGCCGGGACCACTGGGGAGGGGATGATGAAGAGACGCGTTTTGATGGCGGCTTCAGCCGCGGCGTTGCTGCCACTGGGCGTACGCGCGCAGGAGTATCCCAACAGGCCGATCAAACTGATCATTCCCTGGGCTCCAGGAGGATCCACGGACCAACTCGGCCGCATCCTCACGGTGAAGCTGTCGGAGCAGATGGGCCAGGCCTGGGTGATCGAAAACAAGCCCGGTGCCACCGGCACCATCGGCCATGCCGTGGCCGCCCGCGCCGCGCCGGACGGCTACACGTTTCTTTTCGCTTCCAACAGCACCTTTTCGATCGCCAGCCATCTCTACAAAGATCTGACATACGACGATGTGAAGTCCTTCGCGCCCGTTTCCTGGGCGGGCTTCAATGCGCAAATCCTATCGGTGCATCCGAGCTTCCCGGCGAAGACCTATGGCGAGTTCATCGCCCTGGCCAAGGCCAAACCCGGTGAGATCAACTTCTCGACCGCCGGTATCGGCTCGACAAGCCATCTGGCGACCGAACTGCTGATGTCGATGGCCGGCATCAAGATGACCCATGTGCCCTACAAGGGCGGCGATCCCTCGTTGCAGGCGCTGCTGGCCGGCGAGACCAAGATGTCCTTTGTCGATATCTCCTCGGCCGTGCCGCATGCCGAGGGTGGTCGTCTCCGGCCGCTGGCGACGAGCACCGCCAAGCGGGTGTCGGTGATGCAGAACCTGCCAACCATCGCCGAGTCGGGTGTGCCGGGCTTCGAATCCAATACAGCCTTCGCCATGTTCGCGCCCGCCGGCACGCCGACGGCCATCACCGATCGCGTCGCCCGGGAAATCGACAAGGCGCTGGCCAGCGAGGACGTGAAGAAGATCCTGAAGATGCAGGGAGTCGAGCCCGTCGGCGGCCCGTCCGCCGATCTAGCAGCCTTCCAGAAGGCCGACTCGGCCAAGTGGGGCAAGATCATCAAGGACCGCGCCATCAAGTTCGAATAGGGCCAGCTCGAATAGGGCCAGCTCGAATAGGGAGAGACGTTGCCCGGCGGTCGCTGCGCTCTTACAGTCCCTTAGGGATTTGAATAGGGGACTTACATGGACCGCAAGATTTTCGGCCGTCGCAAGACGATGGCGCTGCTGGGCGGTGCTGCCGCCGTTACGGCAACAGTTCCGGCTTTCGGCCAGGCCGAGCCGCCCAAGCCGGCGCAGATCGTCGTCAATCACTCCGGCGGCTCGATGGGCACGGCCATGCGCAAGGCCTTCTTCACCACCTACGAAAAGAAGTATGGTATCCGCGTCGTCGAAACGAGTCCGGCCGATTTCGGCAAGCTCCGCGCCATGGTCGACGCCAAGAATGTCGAATGGGACATCACGGAAATCGGTGGCCAGGACGCGATCCGCGCCACCAAGCTCGATCTCGTCGAGAAGATCGACCCCAAAATCGTCGACCGCTCGAAATATCCCGCGGCGGCGCAATCGCCCTCCGTCTTTGCCTCGTCGGTCTATACGACCATCATCGGCTACCGCACCGATGTCTTCAAAGGCGGCACGCATCCTAAGAGCTGGGCCGACTGGTGGGACGTCAAGAAATTCCCCGGCGCGCGCTCGATGCGCAACCATCCGACCGACAATCTCGAATTTGCCCTGATCGCCGACGGCGCGCCCAAGGACAAGGTCTATCCCATCGACTTCGACCGCGCCTTCAAGAAGCTCGACCAGATCAAGCCGCATGTCACCGTATGGTGGTCGACCGGCCAGCAGCCTGCGCAACTCCTGCTCGACAAGGAGGTCGTGCTGGCGACGGGCTGGAACGGCCGCTTCTACGACATCATCAAGAAGGGCGCGCCGGTCGAGATCGAGTGGAACGAAGGCGCACTCAAGCAGGGCAGCTTCGTCATTCCCAAGGGTGCCAAGAACCCCTACTGGGCCAACAAGATGCTGCACGAGATGTCGATCCCGCAGCAGCAGGCGATCTATGCCAGCGAACTCGGTTACCCCGGCCTCAACCTCGAATCGCTCAACTTCGTCGACGCCAAGGTGAAGCCCTACCTGCCGACGCTCTATGTCGACAAGCAGTTCTGGATCGACGATGCCTGGTATGCCGAGAACGGCGCCAAGGCGCAGGAGCTGTGGAACGCCTGGATGCTCAAGAAAGCCTAGGCGTTGCAGCAATCGGCGGAGCTGCGTCTCGAGAGCGTACACAGGCGATTCGGCGAAGTCCGTGCGCTCGATGGTGTGTCGCTGGATGTGACACGCGGCGAGTTGCTGACGATCCTCGGGCCCAGCGGTTCGGGCAAGACGACCCTGCTGAAAGTCGTGGCCGGCTTCGAGAAGGCCGATGGCGGCCGCGTTCTGGTCGACGGGCAGGACGTCACGTCGCTGACGCCGGCCAAGCGCGACATCGGCATGGTGTTCCAGAACTACGCGCTCTTCCCGCACCTCACGGTACGGCAGAACGTGGCGTTCCCGCTGGAGATGCGCAACGTCGCGCGGCCCGAGATCGAGAAGCGCGTCGGCGAGGCTTTGGGACTGGTCGAGCTCACGGGCTACGACCAGCGCCTGCCGCGCCAGCTTTCGGGCGGCCAGCAGCAGCGCGTGGCACTGGCCCGCGCCATCGTCTTCAATCCGCGCCTGCTGCTGCTCGACGAGCCTTTCGGTGCACTCGACCGCAAGCTGCGCGAGACCATGCAGCTGGAAGTGCGCCGCCTGCAACGCCGGCTCAACCTCACGACCATCTTCATCACCCATGATCAGGAAGAGGCGCTGGTCCTCTCCGACCGCATCGCCGTGATGAACAAGGGTTCGATCCAGCAGATCGCCACGACGACGGAGATCTACGAGCGCCCGGTCAACGATTTCGTCGCCGACTTCGTGGGCGAGAGCAACATCTTCCATGGTGCCGGCGGTGCCGGCGGCACCGTGACGCTCGACGCTGGCCGTGTGCTGCGGGTCGCCCGCGAGGTCGTGGCGGGCAAGAAGGTCGGCGTACTGATCCGGCCGGAGCGTTTCTCGGCGACGCCGACCAATGCCTTCGACGGCGAGGTGCTGGAGTCCGTCTATCTCGGCTCGTCTTTCAAGCTGCGGCTCAAGACCACCGACAATTTCGGCCTGATCGTGCGCCAGCCGGCGCGCGGCAAGCTTCCCGACGTCGGCGAGCGCGTGTCGGTCGGCATCGAGCCGGACGAGATCCATGTTTTCGAGATCTAGCGGCTTCTTTCCCGCCGTCCCGGCGCTGCTGCTGCTGGGTGTGTTCTTTCTTTTCCCCGTCATCCGCATGCTGGGCTTCAGCATCGAGACGGGAAATCTCGACTGGTACGCCAAGGCGCTGGGTGAAGGACTCTATCTGCGGGTGTTCTGGAACACCTTCGAGATCGCGCTCTTCGTCACCTTTTTCTGCCTGCTGCTGGGCTATCCATTGGGTTTCCTGATTGCCACGACGACGCCCTTCTGGGCGACCATGGGCTTCATCTTCGTGCTGCTGCCGCTCTGGACCTCGGTTTTGGTGCGGACCTACGCCTGGATGGTGCTGCTGGGCCGTAACGGCGTCTTCAACCGTCTGATGATCGATGGCGGCGTCATCACCGATCCGCTGCCGTTGCTGCACAATCTCAATGGCGTGCTGATCGGCATGGTCCATGTGCTGCTGCCCTATATGGTGCTGCCGATCTATGGCGCGGTGAAGCGGCTCGATCCCGCTATCGTCGCGGCGGCACAGGGGCTGGGCGCCTCGTCGTGGCGCATCTTCTGGCGCATCTATCTTCCGCTGACGCTGAATGGAATCTTCGCCGGCTCGGTCATCGTCTTCGTACTGTCGCTCGGCTTCTACATCACGCCGGCCCTGCTGGGCGGCGGCCGCGTCATGATGATCGCCGTGCTGATCGAGCAGCAGGTGCGCGAGACGCTGAATTGGCAGTTTGCCGCAGCCCTCTCGGCCGTGCTGCTGGCCTTCACGCTGGCGGTCTATGCCCTGGCGCAGAGAACCATGCGGGCGGAACCCACAACATGAAGGGGCGCCACGGCCTGATCGCGGCCTGCGCGGTCATCTATTTTTTCCTGATGCTGCCGCTGCTGGTGGTGTTCCCGATCTCGCTGAGCTCGGCGCCCTATATGCAGTTCCCGCCGCCGGGCTTGAGCTGGCAATGGTACGAACGCTATCTCGACGATCCGCAATGGATCGATGCCACGATCCGCTCGCTCTACATCGGCGTGGCGACGGCGATTCTTGCCCTGGCGCTGGGCGTGCCGCTGGCCTTCAGCCTGGTGCGCGGCAAGTTCATCGGCAAGGGACTGCTCGACCGCATCGCCATGGCGCCGGTGATCGTGCCCACCATCATCGTCTCGGTCGCGGTCTATGGCCTCTTCGCCAAGCTCAAGCTGATCGGCATGTGGTATGGACTGGTCGTCGCCCATACCGTGCTGGCGTTGCCCTTCGTCGTGCTGGTGATGGTGGCCGGCCTGCGCGATTTCGACCGCGTGCTCGAACAGGCCGCCGAAGGACTAGGCGCCAGCCGTTTCTACACGCTATCGCGGGTGACGCTGCCGCTGCTGCGGCCCAGCCTCGTCTCGGCGGCGCTGCTCGCCTTCATCACGTCGTTCGACGAGGTCGTGGTGGCGCTGTTCCTGTCGGGCTCGAACATGACGCTGCCCAAGAAGATGTTCGACAACATCCTGATGGAAATCGATCCCACCATCGCGGCGGTGTCGGTTATGCAGATCATCCTGGTGACGATCGTGCTTGTCCTGATCGGCCGCTTTGGCCGCGGATTGAGCGCAACCGCGAGATAGCAAGGAGTAACGACGATGGCCGACTCGATCTTCCACAAGGACTTCAAGACCATGCCGTGGTGGTGGGAGTGGTGGCATCCGTCGAACGAGCTGTCGCAGGACCCGCCGCTCAAGACCGACGTGCTGGTCGTTGGCGCCGGTTATGGCGGCCTCTCGACCGGCCTCGAGCTGGCGCGGTCGGGCATCGATGTGACTGTGCTGGAGCGCGGCGATTTCGGCGTTGGTGCTTCGACACGCAATGGCGGTGGCGTCAGCGGTGGCACGACCATGGGCAAGGGCTTTTCCGGCAAGGGCGTCGGCGGCAATGCCGAGGCCTGGAAGGCGGTCATGGCGCGCATGCTGACCGATGCCGCCGATTCGCTTCAGCAGGTCGAGACCGTGATCCAGCGCGAAGGCATCGAGTGCTTCTGGCGCATGAACGGCCGCTTCTCCGGCGCCTACACGCCGCGCCATTACGACGAGCAGGCCAAGAAGGTCGCGACATACAACGAGACGGCCAAGCTCGGTACCTACATGGTGCCGCGCGAGCAGCAGCGCGAGGAAATCGCCTCGGACTATTATTACGGCGGCATGGTGGTGGAACGGACGGGGCAGCTACACCCGGCGCTCTACTACGGCGGCCTCCTGAAGGCGGCGAGCCGCGCCGGCGTCAAGCTTTGCGCCAACTGCGATGCCGAAAAGATCGAGCGCAAGCCGGGTGGCGGCTTCCGCGTGCTGACCAGCAAGGGCCCGATCGAGGCGCGCGAAGTGGTGATCGCCACCAACGGCTACACGACCGAGCTGACGCCGACGCTGAAGCGCAAGCTCGTGCCGGTGGCGAGCCACATCATCGCGACGGAGGAACTGCCCGAGGATCTGGTGCAGAGTCTGATCAACCGTAATCTCGTGGTCAGCGATCCCAAGCGGGATCTCTGCAACTACCGCCAG
>JBBRFD010000037.1:0-31011 GCA_038224985.1 Reyranellales bacterium | reverse complement strand
AACTTCTTCAAGCACGCCGACAACGACCCAGATGCCGATATCGACTTTGCTCCTGGGGCCAACGATATGCGCCTGATGTTCGTTCTGCACGGACTCACTGAGTTGGGTGAAACTCTCAATTGGACGGAAGCCACTTACTGGATCCGTATGAATATTGAGCGGCCTGGCCTAATGAAAGTAAACATTTTCGAGGGTCGGGTACCCGCGAGTGAGATCGAATTGATTCGAAACTACTCTCGCCCTCGCTTCTTCGAGACGATGACGAACTGGGCTGCTGCGTTGGAAGGCAATACAGCGGGCAAGGCACCAACTCGCTAATCTAAAAGTGATTTTGGCCCCTTTGGTGCGGAGGGATGCCCACAGCGATAAGGCGCCGGCTCCCGGCGCTTCCCTATCTCACCAATCCCCTTAGCGGAGACTAAGAGAGAGGCGCGTGAGCGTCCTTTCCGAAATAGGCACGCTCCAGCCGGTTGGGCAGATCGGCTTCGCTGGTCTTCGCCTCCAGCACGATCGATCCGCGAGCCAGCGCATAGACCCGGTCGGCCAGTGTCAGCGCCTTCTCGATCAACTGTTCGACCAGCAGGACCGCCGTGCCGGCATCGCGCAGGCGGGCGGCGGCGGCGAGGACGCGGTCGACCAGAACGGGTGAGAGACCGGCTGAGGGTTCGTCGAGCATCAGCAGGCGGGGGTGGCGGACGAGGCCCTGCGTCACGGCCAGCATCTGCTGTTGGCCGCCGGAGAGCGTGACGGCGCGGTCGTTGCGCTTGGCGGCGATCTCGGGAAAGAACGCCAGCGCTTCCTCGACGCGCGTCTCGAGTTCGCGGCGCTTCATGCCGTAACCCGCCAGCATGACGTTGTCGTGCACGGTGAGTTGCGTGAAGACGCGATGGCCCTCGACCACATGCACCAGGCCGGCATTCACCGCCTCGCGCGGGCCGGTGTTGCTCATGTCCTGCCCACCGAACATAACCTTGCCGCTGCGCGGCAGCAGGCCGGAGATGGCCTTCAGCAGCGTGCTCTTGCCGGCGCCGTTGGGGCCAAGCTGGGCCACGATCTCGCCGGCATTCACCGTGAGGTCGATGCCGCGCAGCACGCCGATCTTGCCGTAGCCGGCGGAAAGGCCAGTGACTTGCAGGAGGGGTTCAGGCGCCGAGATAGGCACTGACCACCTCCCGGTGAGAGCGGATTTCGTCGGGCGTGCCGGCGGCCAGGACCTTGCCGAGGTTGAGCACCGTCACGCGATTGCAGATGTCGAAGATCAGGTCGGCATGGTGCTCGACCAGCAACACACCGACGCCGGCGCGGCTGATGGCCTTGATCAGCGCGCCGAGCCGTTTGATCTCCTCGGCCGAGAGGCCGGCCGCCGGCTCGTCGAGCAGCAGGAAGGCCGGCCGGAGCATCAGGGCGCGGGCGATCTCCATGAAGCGCAGCTCGCTGTGCTGCAGGCGGTCGGCGCGCACGGCAGCGAGCGCCTCCAGGCCGACGGTCGACAGCGCCAACAGCGCCGCTTCCTTGAGCTGCCGCTCGTCGTGGCGATGTCGCGGCAGGGTCAGCATCGATTCGGTGAAGCTGCCCGTGCCGTTGACGGTGCCGCCGATCATGACGTTTTCCAGCACCGAGGCGCCGCCCACCAGGCGCGGCGTCTGGAAGGTGCGGGCGATGCGGTAGCCGGCACGCGCCTGCGGCTTGTTGAACGGCAGGTCGGCGCCGCCCAGCTTCAGGGTGCCGGTGCCGGGCCGGTAATAGCCCGAGATCACGTTCAGCGTCGTGGTCTTGCCGCTGCCGTTGGGCCCGATCAGGCCGTGCACCTCGCCCGAGCGGATTTCGAGGTCGAGGCCGTCGATGGCGCGCACGCCACCGAAATGGAGCGCGATGTTGCTGAGCGCAATGGCGCTCGGCCTACCCTTGGCGCCGAGCACATGGGAGAGCAGCTCAGGACGCGGCACGATCTCGCGGTGCTGCGTCAGCGGCCGCCGGTTCTTGTAGTCGAGCAGGTCGGCGATGCCACCGGGGATCACGAGCACGATCACCAGCAGCAGCGCGGCGTAGAGGAACGTCGACCACTGCACCAGCGGTGCCGCGAATTCGGGCAGGGCCGTCAGGATAATGGTGCCGAGTGCCGGCCCCAGGATCGAGCCGCGCCCGCCGATCAGGATGCCGATGAAGAACAGCACCGACATCTCGAAGGTGAAGGCATCGGGCGTGATGTAGGACTGCAGCGAGGAAAATAGCCCGCCCGCCACGCCGCCAAGGGCTCCGGCAAACAGGAACACCGCGACCAGTAGCTTCGGCTTGGCGATGCCCGAAGCTTCGGCGGCGACCTCGGCGTCGCGGATGGCGACCAGTGCGCGGCCAAAGCGGCTCGCGGCGATGTTGGCCGTCATCCAGGTCGCGAGTGCCGCCAGGATGAAGCAGAAATAGTAGAAGCCCCAGCCCGGCTCGAAAGGCCACGGGAAGACCGGTCCCGGGGTGCCGACGCCGCCGCCGGTCACGCTCTTCCAGGCGAGCGCCACCTGCGTGACGATGGTGGCGAAGCCCAGCGTCGTCATGGCGAAGTAGAAGGTGCGCAAGCGCAGTGCGGGCAGTCCCACGACGACGCCGAACACGGCCCCCACCGCGCCGGCGGCGACCAACGCTGCATAGGGATGCCACGGCTCCGTCACGTTGCCTGCCGTCAGGGCTGCGGTAGTGTAGGCGCCCAGCGTCAGCATCGCCACCCAGCCGATGGCGATCTGGCCGGCGTAGCCGACCACGAGATTGAGGCCCGCCGACAGGATCCAGTAGATATAGGCGCGCTGGGCAATGACACCGATGTAGGAATCGTCGAGCAGCGGCAGCAGCAGGCCAGCCAGCCCGAGCGCGATCCACGACCAGCTGCCTTCGAGCTTGCCGAGCCAGCCGGCCACAGCCGGACGGGCCCGCAGGGGAGCGACGACTTCCGTCATACGCCGTCCCTCACACGCGTCTCGCCGTCGCAGCACCGGCCAGGCCTTCGGGCCTGAGCAGCAGCACGACGATAAAGACCACGAAGACCGCGACCGCGGCGAAGATGCCGCCAACCAGGAAGTTGGCCGCCTGCTGGAAGAGGCCGAGCGCCAGGCCGCCGATCACGGCCCCGCGGTTGGAGCCCATGCCGCCCAGCGCCACCGGCACGAAGCCGTAGAAGTTCAGGATCGCCTGATTGCCGAAGTAGGCGAGCAGCATTTCCGCCCCAGTGAAGCCGGCCAGGGTGCCGATCACGCCGGCCAGCGCGTAGCTCGCGATCCGCAGCCAGGTCTCGGGCAGGCCGAGCGCGCGGGCAGCGTAGCTGTCCTCGGCGATGGCGAGGAAGGCGCGGCCGATCAGCGTCTTGCGATAGAGCAGCTCGAGGCCGCCGATGGTGACGGCGCAGGCCAGCAGGGGAAGCCAGAATTGCTGGTCGAGCCAGCCCGACTCGATCGGGATCAGGCGCGGGAAGGGCTGTGGCTCGGTGCTCCATCCGATGGCGGTGAGCTGCTGGATCATCAGCGCGAAGGCCAGCGTCGACAACACGTAGAGGTGCTGATCGATGCTCTTCAGCACCGGCCGGACCGTCAGGATTTCGGTGACGACGCCGATGGCGGCGCCGCAGACCAGTACGAGGACCAGGCCGACGATGACCGGCAGGCCCATCTTGGCAATGAAGAGCGCGCCCAGCACACCGCCCAGCATTCCCAGCATGCCAGCGGTGAAGCTGAACACACGCGACGCCGAGAACATCACGTTGTACGTGATGCCGATCAGTGCGTAGACCGCTCCTACCGCGAGCCCGTAGGAGACGATCGATGCGAACATCGTCTAGGCGCTGTAGCCTGGTGCGACGTTGAACGCGCCATCCTTGAGCGAGTTGACCTCGCACATCACGACTTCCGAATCGGGGAAGCCGTTGTGCTGCTCGGGCGTCCAGGTAACAGTGCCGTAGATACCCGGCCAGTTCTTGACCTTGTTCATATAGGCCACGACGTCGTCGTTCTTTGTGCCGGCGTTCTTGAATATGTCGGCCATCACTGCGGCGCTGTCCCAGCCGAGTGCCACCCACCAGAGCAGCGTGTCGCCGAGCTCGACCTTCGCCTTCTTCAGCCGCTCGACATACTCTGCCGCCTTGGGCAGCAGCTTGCCGTTGACGTAGCAGACCTGGCGGAAATTGTTCGAGTAGACCTTGTTCCAGTACTCGGGCTTCTCGAGCAGGGCCTTGGTCTGGCCGGAGCCGAGCGTGGTCTGGCCGACGATCGGCACGTCCCAGCCCATGGCGCCGCGCGTGTTGCAGATGCGCGACAGGAAGCCGGCATTGACGCTCCACGGCATGATGACCTGGGCGCCGGCCTTCTGCATGCGCAGCAGCTCGGGCTTGAGGTCGGGGTTAGCCGCGTCGATATGGTTGGTGTAGACCACCTCAGCGCCCTTGGCCTTGAGCATCGGCACGTAGGTGTTGACCGAGGCCGTGCCGTAGCCGGTGGTGTCGCTGATCACCGCGACCTTCTTCAGCTTCATCACGTCGACCACGTAGTGGTTGGCGCCGCCTCCGATCTGGGTGTTGGTCGGCGCGATACGGTAGGCCATCGGGTACTTCTTGACGTCGATCAGCTCGTCGACCCAGCACGGGTGCAGCATCGGCACCTTGTCGCGTGAGATCAGCGGGGTCGCCGCCAGCGCCTCGCCCGAGTTGACCGGCCCGAAGATCATGGCGACCTTCTGGCGCTGCGTCAGCTCGGCCACGGCGTTGACCGCTTTGGTCGGGTCGCTCTGCGTATCGCGCGAGATCAGCTCAAGCTTGCGGCCTTTGACGCCGCCCGCGGCGTTGATCGCCTCGATTCCGAGCTGGACGCCGCGGTTGATGCCGACGCCGGTCGACGAAGAGGGACCGGTCAGCGCCGGCAGGTAGCCGATCTTGATCGGTTCGCTCTGGGCGATGGCCGGCGCGGGGAAATTCGATGCCAGCGCAGCGGCACTCACCGCGGATCCAGCCAGGACGTGGCGACGCGTAATCGTCATGATGTTCCCTCCCAAGGGCTTTGTTATTGGGAGGGAGCATAAGCCGATATTCCGTCCTCCCGCTAGGGGAGGCTGGCGAGCGTTATTCCGCGGCCTGCTTGCCCAGACCCTTCGGTACCTGCGCGGCCGCCGCACTGACGCGCGGGTTGCTGGTGACCTTGAGTGCCTCGGCGGCGTCGGCGTTCTCCATGATCTTGGCCATGATGGCCTGGCCGGCACGGTCGAAGACGGCGCGGTTCTGCTGCAGGTACTTCTCCGACTCGCGCAGCTTGGTGACGTAGCCGTTGATCTCGGGGATGACGTAACGCGCCACCATGTCCCAGCTGCGGAAGGTGTTCTCCGGATTGGCCCAGTCGTGCACGAAGCCGATGCAGGTGCCGAAGCCGCCGCTCTGAGCGATCACGCTCTTGATCATCTTCACCAGATCGTCCGGCGTACCGATGACGGCAGCCGAACCCGGTCCCGACATCTCGTCGACGGCGGCGTCCGGGGTCTTGTAGGGCTGCGAGCCGGGCCGCTGCAGCGTGCCGTGGATGTATTCGTTGTGCCAGCGCATCAGGCCGTGCTTGGCCTCCTCGCGTGCCTTCTCGCGGGTCTCGGCGATGTGCCAGTTGAGCAGCACGCGCCAGTTCTTGCGGTCGACGGTGGTGCCGTATTTCTTGGCGGCGCTCTCGGCGAAGCCCCATTGCGTCGGCAGCGCGGTCAGGCCCTCGGTCGACATCGAGCCCAGCGAGATGATGCCGATGCCGTACTTGCCGGCCAGGGTCATGCCCGACGGGCTGATCTGCGAGGCCACGGCGAAGGGCATCTCTTCCTGCAGCGGCAGGAGCTGCAGGCCGGCGTCGTGCAGGTCGTACCACTCGCCCTTCTGGGTGACGCGCTCGCCGCGGAACAGGCGGCGGATGATGTCGATGCCCTCGTCCTGGCGGTCGCGCTGGGTCATCGGGTCGATGCCGAGCGCATAGGCGTCGGACGGCAAGGCGCCGGGGCCCGAGCCGAAGATGGCGCGGCCGCCGGTCATGTGGTCGAGCTGCACCATGCGCTGCGCCACGTTGAAGGGATTGTGATAGGGCAGCGAGACCACGCCGGTGGCGAGCTTGATGCGCTTGGTGTGTTCGCCGGCCGCGGCCAGGAACATCTCGGGCGAGGCGATCATCTCCCAGCCCGAGGAATGATGCTCGCCGCACCAGAACTCGTCGTAGCCGAGTTCGTCGAGATGCTTCACGAAGTTGATGTCGCGCCGGAACTGCAGCATCGGGTTTTCGCCGATGGGATGATGCGGAGCCAGAAAGGCGCCAAAACCAAGTCGTGCCATGGAGACCTCCAAAATCGTTGCTTTAGCGGTAACATGGCAAAGCGGGCGGGTCGATACGGGAGACGGGGATGGCGACATTGAGGGGCAGGGTTGCGCTGGTGACCGGCGGTTCGCGCGGCATCGGTCGCGCCATCGCGATTTCGCTGGCCGAAGCGGGCGCAGCCGTCGCCGTCAATTATCGCGAGAAAGAGACCGAGGCCCAGGCGGTGGTTCAGGCCGTTCGCGATGCCGGCGGACGGGCGATGGCGGTCGGCGCCGATGTGTCGGTATCGGCATCGGTCGCCGGCATGATGGCCACGGTGGAGAAGGAGCTGGGGCCGGTCGATGTGCTGGTGAACAACGCCGGCATCGGCCTCCTGCGCAGTGTCGATGAGCTGACAGAGGCGGATTTCGACCTGACGATCGCGGTCAATCTGAAGTCGGCCTTCCTGTGCACGCAGGCGGTGGTGCCGGGCATGCGGGCGCGGCAGTGGGGACGCATCGTCAATATTTCCTCCGGCGCGGCGCGTGGAGCGGGCGGTATCGGCCCGCACTACAACGCCTCGAAGGCCGGCATGGAGGGGCTGACGCGCGGCTACGCGGCGCGGCTGGTGAAGGACGGAATTACCGTGAACGCCGTGGCGCCGTCGCTGATCGAGACCGACATGGTTCACTTGATGGGATCGTCCGCGGCGCGCATTCCACTTGGCCGCTTCGGCACCCCGGAGGAATGCGCCGAGGTCGTCCTGATGATGGTCGGCAATGCCTATATGACCGGACAGACGGTGGCGCTGTCCGGCGGCCTGTCGTTCCTCTGATGCTGCGGATCATCGGCAAGGCCACGTCGATCAATGTACGCACGGGCGCAACGGCGTCGACTGGAGGAGCGGGCGCGTGTTAGCTTCGTGCGGGGAAAGTGCATGAGACTTCTGACCATTCTCGTGGCGGCGGCGTTTCTGGCCGGCTGCTCCAAGACGTCGCCGGTCGCCAATGACGGCGTCGTCGCCAACAGCAGCGCCGACGCTGCACAGGAGAACTCCGATCCGGCCTGCGCGCGCATCAGCAATGAAGAACCGGCCGCGCGCTTCATCGAAGTCGAGGCGACGGGTGGCGTGCGCAATGGCAATGGCCGGCAGTTCTACGGCGTCTTTGGACTGGTCGAGCGCAAGACCGGAGATGTGCTGTCCTTCGTCCAATGGTCGGAGGAGTATTCGGCGAACGAGCGCCGCAACTATTGGCGCGCCACCGACCGGGGGGCGACCCTGCCGATCGCCGAGGTCGGCCGCAAGCTCAGCTCCTGCAACGGACGCACCGGCTGTCCGCATTCCGAGACGTTCAACATCTACTTCACGCCCGAGCAGATGAAGCGCGCGGCGCTGGAAGGTCTGGCCTTCAGGATTTCCGGCCGCAAGGGCGACGAAAGGATCGTATCGATTCCCGCCAACACCATTCTTGGCTTCAACGAAAAGATGGACGAGGCGACCCGCAAGCAGGCGGCCGAAGCAAGCCCGCTATTCCCGGACCGGAACGCCATCGAGTGTCAGGGGTGACTCGACCGCCAGCTTCACGCCCTGATCGAGCCGCGCGCAACCGGCATTGAGGCCGTCACCGGGTGGCTTGTCGGCGGGGGCGATAAAGAGCGCCGAGACCTTCATGTCGCCGACGCCCAGGCGTGCTTCGGTCAGCCAACGCGCGGCGCGCAACGAGGCGCCGCCGTCGACCAGGCGCAGGTAGCCGCAGAGCACGGTGCGTTCGCCCGACGGATCGATGCGCAGCCAGGCCGTGTCCTTGCCTTTGAAGCTGCCGGCGTTGCTGTTGATGGTCCATTCGAAAGGAACGGCTCGATAGAGCTTGGTGTCGTCGGTCGAGACATCGATGGTGCCGATATAATCGGCGCGGGCGAGGCTGGGGTCGCGCAGCCAGCCCATCGAGCCGGCGATTCCGAAGAGCACGAGGCCCACCGCCAGCAGCGGTATCATCCAGCGCGGCATACCGTTCATGATCAGAGGACCGTCGTCAGGCCGCCATCGACCACCAATGTATGGCCGGTGATGTAGCCGCCAGCGTCGGAAGCGAGGAGCAGCAAGGCGCCGCGCAGATCGGCGGCGTCGCCCCAGCGCTTCGAGGCAGTGCGGCTCTCCAGCATGCTGCTGAACTCCTTGTTTTTCTGCAGCGGCAAATTGAACTCGGTGCGGATATAGCCGGGCGCGATGGCATTGACGGTGATGTCCGGTCCGAACTCGACCGCCAGCGTCTTGGTGAGGCCGATGATGCCGTGCTTGGAGGCGACGTAACTCGCCACCGTGGCGCGGCCGAGGATCGACAGCACCGAGCCGATATTGACGATGCGGCCGTAGCGCCGGGCCAGCATGTGACGGCCGACCTCGCGGGCCACGACGAAGGGCGCGATCAGGTCGGTCTCGACGGTGGCACGGAAGTCCCTGGTGTCGGTGTCGACGACCGGCGCGCGATGGACGACGCCGGCATTGTTGATCAGCACATCGATACGCTTGTACTTGCGGATGAGGGCGCGGATCGCAGCTTTCACCTTCTCCTCGTCGTTGACGTCGAGAGGCACCACCAGGGCCTTGCCGCCCTTCTTCACGATGGCCTTCACCGTGCCTTCGAGTTCCTTGACCGTGCGGCCGGCGCAAAGAACCGTCGCTCCGGCGCCCGCCAGCGTGATCGCGAAGTCACGGCCGAGGCCACGCGATGCCCCGGTAACCAGCGCCACGCGCCCTTTCATTGAAAACAGATCGGCCATGTCCTCGCCCACTTTGATTTGCGGGGCGATCCTAGCCTATGAAGGATGCCAGAACACGCATTGGGGGACGACATGGCCAAGACGAACAAAGTGGCGATTGTGACGGGCTCGGCGACGGGATTGGGCGCCGCCTGCGCCATCGATCTGGCGGGGCGCGGCTACAATGTCGCCATCAACTATACCAAGAGCAAGAAGGAAGCCGACGAGACCTATGCCGCCGTCAAGGCCAAGGGCGTCGAGGCGATCCTGGTGCAGGCCGACATGGGCCAGGACGACGACTGCAAGAAGCTGGCGGCCGAGACCCTGAAGGCCTGGGGTCGCGTCGATGGCCTCATCAACAACGCCGGCACGACCAAGTTCCAGGCCCAGGGCGATCTCGATGGCGTCACGGCCGAGGACTTCGACCGCATCCTGCGCGTCAACGTCACCGGCCCTTACATGATGACCCGCGCCGTCTACCCGACGATGAAGAAGCAGTGGGAAGGCGCGCAGGAGCGCGGATCGGTCGTCAATATTTCATCGATCGCCGGCGTCATGGGCGTCGGCACCTCGATTCCCTATGCCTGTTCCAAGGGCGCGCTCAATACGCTGACGCTGTCACTGGCGCGCCAGCTCGCGCCCGCGGTGAAGGTCAATACGGTCTGCCCGGGCTTCATCCAGACGCGCTGGCTGCTGGGCGCCCTGGGGCAAGAGAACTACGACAAGATGAAGATGGCGCAGGAGCAGACGACGCCGCTGCGCCAGGCCGGCACGCCCGAGCAGATGGCCGAGGCGGTGATCTTCTTTCTTACCAGCGCCACCAACATCACCGGCGAATTCCTGATCGTCGATGCCGGCACGCATCTCGGCAGCCTGCCGATGAAGGGGCGCTAGGCGGCCTTTTCTTCGGCTGCGCAGCGGGCGAAGGCGTCCGCTGCGTTCTGCACGTGGCGCGTCGCCAGCAGGGCAGCCAGTTCCTCGTCGCCATCGATCACGGCGGCGAGGATGGCGGAATGCTCCTTCCAGTCCTCGCGGGCGCGGACCTTGCCGTTGAGGGAGAAGGCGAGCGCGGTGCGTTCGCGCAGCGTGCGCATGATCTCCGACAGCACCGAATTGCGGCTGGCCTCGACCAGCAGCGTATGGAATTCGCGGTTGAGGCTGGCGAGCTCCTCGGCCGTGGCGCTGCCGGCGGCGGCATTGCCGCGCACCAGCGTGTCGCTAAGGCGGGCGATGATCCCGGGATCGTGGCGACGGGCTGCGAGGCGGGCGTTCAGGCCTTCGAGCAGGGCGCGGACCTCGACCAGCTCATCGGCCATCTCGGTCGAGACATTGGCGACCGAGGCGCCGCGCCGCGGTTCGATCCGCACCAGGCCTTCGACCGAGAGCAGCCGCAGCGCTTCGCGCACCGGCACGCGCGACACGCCGAACTCGACCGACAGACGGTCCTCGACCAGCCTTTCGCCGGGGCGCAGCTTGCCATCGAGTATCTGGCTACGGATGCGGTCGCTGGCGACCTTGGAGAGGGAAGCGCGGTTACGCGGCATGATGTTTTACTTCTTCAGGGTGGCCATGAAGGCCGCGATCCCGGCCTCGCAGCAGGCTATGTCCTGCTCGCCATTGCCGCCCGAGGCCGCGACCGAGCCGACGCACTGGCCGTCGACGAAGATCGGGAAGCCGCCGACGAAGACGGTGAAGCGGCCGCCATGCTGGGTCCAGATGCCGAAGGCTTCTTCACCCGGCAGACTGTTCTTGTAGCTATCGGTGCGCTTGCGATGGCCAGCGGCGGTGAAGGCCTTGTTCATGGCGATCTGCACGCTGGTGACCTTGCCGCCGTCGAGACGCCGCAGCGCGATCGGATAGCCGGCATTGTCGGCGACGCAAAGGACCTCGGGCACGCCGATTTCCTCCGCCTTCTTCTGCGCCGCGTCGAGGATGATATGCGCCTCGTCGAGCGACAAGGTCTTGTGGGTCAGCATCAGGCGGCGAGGCTCTCAGCCTTCGGCTGCTCGACGAGCGTGCGGTAAAGCCCGTCTATATAGAGGCGGCGCATCATCGCCGCCTCCTTGACGAGGTGCACGCAGGTCGCGCGTTGAGCGTCGGTCGTGGCGTATTTCTCGACGATCTCGTAGCCTTTCTCGCCGTGGTCGACGTCGGCCACGATGTGCAGGCTGAAGTAGGTCAACTCATCCTCGGTGAAGCCGTACTTTTCGATCAGAGGCGGCATGGTCTTGCGGTAGATGCCCGGCACCTGGCTTTCGAGGCCGATCAGCAAGCCGGGCAGGGCCTCGATGAAAGGCTTGCGCGACTGCACGGTGCACCAGCTCCGCAGGCCGATCAGCTCGGGCAGCAATTCTCCTTTGACCTCGGCGTCAAGGACCTCGGCGCGCGGCATGCCGCAGACCTCGGCGAACTCCAGCAGAAGCTCGGTGTGGCGCACCGGCGTGAAGTCGCCGGAACCGATCAGGCCTTCCTCCTCGGCAACATTCTCGAGAAGGAACTGCTGTACTTCCTGATGCGGGCAGTTGGCATAGACCGCGGCCACCCATTCGGAGAAGTGGCGGACGAAGTGATACTGCTGCTTGACCCATTCGCCAAAAATGCGGCGATCGAGCTTGCCCGCGGCCCAAGCATCGCTCCATGGATGCTGGGCCGAATGGCGCTGCGCGACGGCTTCCTCTAGAGCTTGACGGAATGCGCTCTTGGCCATGGCGGGCCTCCTCGGATTCAGGACGACTGCACCCGTGTAGCACAAGTGTCCGGTGGCCGCGTATCAGGCGGCAAGCTTCTTCTCGGCCTGTGGCTCGGCCAGGAACTTGCGGTAGACGCCGTCGAGATAGAGGCGGCGCATCATGGTCGCCTCGCGGACGATACCGACGCAGGTCGCACGCTGCTCGTCGGTGGTGGCGTATTTCTCGACGATCTCGAAGCCCTTCTCGCCGTGCTCGATATCGGCGGAGATATGGATCGTGAAGAAGGTGACTTCTTCCTCGCTGAATCCGTACTTTTCCAGCAGCGGCGGCGTGGTCTTGCTGTAGATACGCGGCACCTGGCTCTCCAGGCCGATCAGCAGGCCCGACAGCGCCTCGACGAAGGGCTTGCGCGATTGCACCGTGCACCAGCTTTGCAGGCCGAGCGTCTCGGGCAGGAGCTGGCCATTGATCTGTGCGCCCAGCACCTCCTCGCGCTTCATGCCGCAGACTTCGGCGAATTCGAGCAGCAGGTCGGAATGACGCACCGGCGCGGCGCCGCCCATGCCGACGAGACCTTCCTCCTCGGTGACGTTCTCCAGCAGGAAGTGCTGCACGTCTTGATGCGGGCAGGTTGCGTAGACCGCGGCGACCCATTCGGCGAAGTGGCTGACGTAGTGATAGTGCTGCTTCACCCATTCGCCGAGCATGCGGCGGTCGAGCTTGCCCGAGGTCCAGGCCTCGCTCCACGGATGCACCGCCGAATGGCGCTGTTCGATGGCTTCCTCAAGCGACAGACGAAACGCACTCTTGGCCATGGCGGGTCTCCTTCGATCACGGATGCCAAACTGTATACAATTTTGCGAAAGATCGTCAATCTGTCTATGGAAAAGGCCTGTTCTTGGCGCCACGGCTACCGCATTGTATACAAACCAGAGTGAAAGCTGAGGATTACACCAAAGGAGACGCCTTCCAGGCCGAAAAGCGCACGCTTTTCGCCACCGAATGGCTGCCGCTCTGCGCCAAGGCGCAACTGGCCAAGCCTGGCGACTTCCTGTCGGCCTCAGTGGGTGGCTGGAGCGTCTTCGGCGTGCGCGGCCAGGATGGCGGGATCCGTGTCCTGCGCAACGCTTGCCGGCACCAGAACATGCCTGTCGTCAGTACACCCACGGGCACTTGCGAAAGCTTCCGCTGCCGCTTTCACGGTTGGACCTATGGTCTCGACGGCAAATTCATTGGCGCGCCGCCACTGGTCGCGCCGGCCGATTCGACATCGCCCGACCTGCACCTCCAGGTACTGACGAGCGAGATCCGCTCCGGCCTCGTGCTGTTCAACATGGGCGCGGCCACCAACGCGGCGGATGTCCCGGACATCGACAGGCCGCATACCGCGACAACCACGACCGAGATCGCCTGCAACTGGAAGGTCGCCGTCGAGGAGTTGCTGCTGTCGCTCTCCGGCTTCACCTGGCACTGGCCGCTGCTGGCGGTGCGCAACGGCGGCGGCGCCACGATCGTCGAGCAGGTGGTGCCATATACCTTCCTCCGGACACGGCTGATGACGCATGTCTTCGGCACGGCGCCGGAAGGATTGCAAACTGCCCTCGATGCCTTCAAGCACGCCTGTGAACAACGGCAGTCTTCGGGCGTCGCGGCGAATCAGAGCAAGCAGGTGTCGCGCTTCCACCAGCGTCTCGCCGATAGCTATGCGAAAGACCAGCCGGCCTGAGTTAGCCCGGCAACTCGTGGCCGCGGCCGATATTGGTGATGATTTCGCTGAGATGCGGCTTGGCCGCGATCATGGCGCGCCGGTAAGCCAGCAGCCCCTCCATCAACGCGCCCCTGCGGTTGAGCAGCCGGTCGGCGAACTCGACCATGCGCGTATTGGGCCAACCATGCTTGCGCAGCTCGAGGAGCTTCAGGAAGGCTTCCTCCTCGTTGCCCGGCGTGAACTGCGACATCAGGATCGCCGCCGCCGCGGTCGAGCGCGAAATGCCGGCGTGGCAATGCACCAGGACATGGCCATCGGGGCGGGCGTGCACGCGCTCGCCAAATTTCAGCAGTTTTTCGATGTGCTGTTGGGTGCAGGCCTCGAAGCCGGGATACTCCGCGACGATGTCGTCGAAGCGGATCAGTTCGTGTTCGATGTCCCGGTAGCCGTCGAGCGCGGGGGGGCGCGGCTCATGCGTGTCGATGATCGACAGCACATGCGTGACGCTGGCGCCGACATGCTGGGGCAATTCCGGAATGCCGCAGATCGTGACCGTGAAAGGAGGCAGGGACATGGTCGCCAATCTTACACCAGGCCGCGCGCCATGTGCAGGCCGATCCCGAGCATGCCGACCAGGAATATCTTGCGGAAGGTCTCGGGCGACACCGCGTTGCGGGCCTTCTGGCCGAGCCAGACGCCGAGGAAGGCGGGAATATTGGCCAGCAGGCCACCCATCGTATTGGCAAGATCGAAGGTGCCCTTGCCGGCCAGCGCCACGGCGATGGCGCCGATAATGAAGACGAAAAGGATGCCCAGCGCCTGGACCAGCTCGTCCTTGGTCAATTCCAAGGATTGCATGTAGGGCAGGAAAGGCACGGCCGCGATCCCGGTGATGCCGGCAACGGCGCCGCTGGCGAAGCCGAACAGCGGATTGGTCCAGGCTTCCGAGGCCAGCCTGACGCGCGGCCGCCAGGCCGCCAGGGCGATCACGGCATAGAGGGCCAGAACGACGCCGAGCCAGGCCACGGCGCCGGGCGAGCCGAGCTTGCCCAGGCTCCAGGCGACAAGCAGCACGCCGACGACCGCCGAAACACCCAGTGGCCAGAAGCGCTTCAGCATCGGCCGGAAATGAGCGCCGTAGAAGGCCTGCCAGGCGTTGGTCGCCAGTGTCGGCAGCGTCATGATGGCAAGCGCGTCGTCGAGCGGCAGGGCGAAGGTCATCAGCCCGATGGCAATGGGCGGCAGGCCCATGCCGACAACGCCCTTGGAAAATCCCGCCACCAGAAACGCCACGGCCACGACCAGCATCTGTAGTTCGGTCATGCCTTGTTCTTCTTCCTCACTCTTTTTCCTCTTCTTACGCGCCGAGGCTTTTTGCCAGCCGGTCGAAGGCTTCCCAGAATCTGGCACGGATGGCGTCGGCTTCCATCATTACTTCGTGCCGCGCATCGTGCAGCAGAACCAGTTCGCCATCCCCAAGGCGCGTCACCATCGCGGCGTGGGTCCTCGGTTCGACCAGGTGGTCTTCGCCCGCGCTCACCACCGTCACGGGCAAAGTGATGCGCTCGAGGAAGCCGGGGCGGGCGGTGTAGAGTATCGACCGCAGCGCCTGCCGGGCCCAGCCGACGGTCGGCCCGCCGAGACTGAGGCGGGGGTCGGCGGTGAACCATTGGTCGGTGAAGTGGAAGCGCCGCTCGTCATGGGTCAGCCGGTTGATGGCGAAGCTGCGGTTGGTCAGGGTGAAGGGGCCGCTGCCATAAAGGTACCGGGCCTCGACCGACGGCCGGTTGGGCATGAGGAAGAGCGCGGCCTTGAGCAGGCCCTCGCGCTTCAGCCCGCTCATGGGGGCCGTCAGAATCGCGGCGGATAGCGGCCCGTTGCCGTGTTCGCCGAGGTAGCGGATCAGGATATGGGCGCCCATCGAGTGGCTGATACAAATCGTCGGACCCAAAGCCGCCGGCGCAACGACGGTATCGAAATAGAGCTTCAGGTCGGCCGCATAAGTGGCGAAGTCGTCGATGTGGCCCTTGCCGCGGTCGGCGAGCAGCCGGCCCGACAGGCCTTGGCCGCGCCAGTCCATGGCCTCGACGGCAAAGCCGCGCTCCAGCAATTCGCCCACGACCTCGGTGGCATATTTCTCGATGAACTCCCCGCGGCCGCCCAGCACGACCACCGTGCCGCGCGCCGTTCCGGTCGCGTTCCAGCGGGCGAACCGCAGGCGGGCGCCGGCCGCCTCGATGAAACCGTAACGGTCGGCGGGCCGATGGCTGGCGACGAGTTCCGGGGGAATGCCGGCGGGAGCCGCCGACGGTTCGGAGACGAACATGGGTCGTGGCGTTTTTGACGAAGCCGGGGCGGCGAGGCCAGCGGAGATTTGGGCAATTTGGCCATCATCGCTCGCTCTCCCTTGTCGGTTTACGGGCCGCCCGGTATAGATCGCCCCGGTCGCCGTATCGGCTCCGACGGGTCGGAGTCGAGGAAACAGGCGCAAGGCAACCTCCAAGAGGTCCACCGCACTGCGTGGTTATCGGCTCGCGGATTTGAGTCGGTCCGGCACGGTCCTTGCGTCGACAAACTTGTCCGCAGGAGACATGCGACCGCGATCCCAAACGCGAGCTTGCACCATCGGCGGTCCGCCGGAGCGATCGTCACCTGCATGTTTCGTCTGACGTTGATACTTCTGGTTACTGTTGCAGCGACGCTGGCCGGCTGGCGCCTACTCGACGGCCGCGTCGACGCGCCGAACATCGAGCTGCCGCTGCATGGCGTCACCTACGCCCCCTGGGCCAAGGACCAGGACCCGCTCGAGGCCAAGACCAGCGGTGTTTTCAGCTTCCTGCGCACGGCTTTCTCTTCGGCGTCCGACGAGTCCGCGCCGCAGCTCAAGCCGCGCCGCGAGCAGATCGAGCGCGATTTCGCCCTGCTGGCCGGCAAAGTGAAATACGTCAGGACCTACCGCACCACCGATGGCGGCGACGTCATGCCCGACATTGCCCTGCGCAATGGCCTGAAGCTCGTGCCCGGGGCGTGGATCTACAGCGTCAACGAGGCCAGGCTGCAGTTCGGCCGCGAGGCATCCGAGGTCAATGCCGAGGAAACGCGCACGTTGATCCGCATGGCCAACCAGAATCCCAGCATCGAGCGCGTGCTGGTCGGCAACGAGAATATCCTGCGCTGGGACGGCCAGAAGGACCTGCGCGATCCCAACGCCACCAGCCCGGCCCAGCTCATCCGCGAGATCCGCAACGTCAAACGCAACGTCAAGGTGCCGGTCAGTACCGCCGAGCCATGGCATGTCTGGCTGCACTATCCCGAGCTCGCCCGCGAGGTCGACTATCTCGCCGTGCACATCCTGCCGTACTGGGATGAAAAGTCGGACGAAGCGCCGCTCGATTATCTGCAAAGCCGCATCAAGATGCTGCGCGAGGCCTACCCGAACAAGAACATCATCGTCACCGAGATCGGCTGGCCCTCGAACGGCGCGTCGCGGCGCAGCCCGGGCAGCGGCCTCGTGAAGCATGCGACGCCGGCCGAGCAGGCCAAGAACATCCGCGACGCGGTGGCCTGGCTGCGCACGCAGAAGATCGATCATTTCATCGTCGAGGCCGTCGACCAGCCATGGAAGTCCTACGATCTCGAGGGCAAGGCGGGCGGCTACTGGGGCCTGTGGAACGCCGACCGCGAGCAGAAGTTCGCCTGGAGCGGGACCATCGAAATCTTCCCGCAATGGAAGGCCTGCGCCGCGTTCTCGCTGGCGCTCGCGCTGCCGCTCATCCTGCTGTTCCTGTGGCGCTGGCGCGATGTCGGCGTGCTGGGGCAGGGCGTATTCAGCGGCTTCGTCGTGTTGTCGACCAGCGCGCTGGTCTATGCCACCTCTGTGGCGGCCGGCAGCTATATGCTGACCGCCGAGATCGTCGGCTGGGCCGTGCTGATGTTCCTGCTCGGGATCAGCCTCGTCATGGCGCTGATTCAGGCGCTGGAACTGGCCGAGACGGTGTGGCGCCGGCGTTGGACGCGCGAGGCGCCGCCGGCGGCCGAGATGATCGCCCGCCAGCCGGCCGATCGCGACTGGCCCAAGGTTTCGATCCACGTCGCCATCTGCAACGAGCCGCCAGCGATGGTCATCCAGACAATCGAGTCGCTGGCAGCGCTCGACTACCCCAACTTCGAAGTCATCATCATCGACAACAACACCAAGGATCCCGCGGTGTGGCGGCCGGTGCAGGATTATTGCGCCTCGCTCGGCGAACGCTTCCGCTTCTTCCATTTCGACGTGATGAAGGGTTTCAAGGCCGGCGCCCTGAATTATGTGCTGAGCCAGACCGCGCCCGATGCCAGGGTGATCGGCGTTATCGACAGCGATTATGTCGTGCGGCCGGACTGGCTGAAGGCGCTGGTGCCGCATTTTGACGATCCCAAGATCGGCTATGTCCAGGCGCCGCAGGATCACCGCGACTGGAAGGGCGACCGCTTCAAGGAAATGCTCAACTGGGAGTATGCCGGCTTCTTCGACATCGGCATGTGCCTGCGCAACGAATACAACGCCATCATCGAGCACGGCACGATGACGCTGATGCGCCGCGACCTGATGCAGGATCTCGGCGGCTGGGCGACCTGGTGCATCACTGAAGACACCGAGTTCGGCCTGCGCCTGATGCAGAAGGGCTACGGTGCCATGTACAGTCGCGAGCGCTTCGGCCATGGCCTGACGCCCGATCATTTCTCCGGCTACAAGAAGCAGCGCTTCCGCTGGGCCTATGGCGCCATGCAGATCATGAAGGCGCATGCCGGCAGCATGCTGACCAATCGTACGCAGCTTACGTTCTGGCAGAAGTATCACTTCATCACCGGCTGGCTGCCGTGGTTCGCCGATGCGCTGAACCTGATCTTCACCTGGGCGGGGCTGGCCTGGGCGTTAGGTGTACTGGTGCCGCCGCTGTTCGGCCTGAAGCCGGTTGGCCTGCCGCCGGCCGAGTTTATCGCACCGACCATCGGCATCTTCCTCTTCAAGCTGATCTATTCGTTCGGCCTCTATGCCAGCCGGGTGAACTGCACCTTCCGCCAGAGCCTTGGCGCCTCGATGGCCGGCCTCGCGCTCACCTACACGGTCGGCCGCGCGGTGATCTACGGCCTCTGCACCAGCCGCCTGCCGTTCATGCGTACCCCCAAGATGGACGACCGCGCCACGCTGGGCATGGCGCTGGGCATGGCGCGCGGCGAGGCGGTGCTGGCCGTGGTGCTGTGGCTTGCGGCGGCGGTGCTGTGGGCGCGCAACGGTGTGGTCGATCCCGAAGCGCGCCTGTGGGCGGTTTTCATGCTAGTACAGTCGCTGCCCTTCGCCGCCGCCGTCTATGTCTCGCTGGTCAATGCCATTGAACAGATGCGCCACGCCCGGGAACCCTTCGAGGCGGCGGCCCAGGCCGCGCCCGCCCTCGGCGCGGGGCCGGCCCTGCAGCCGGCGCAATAACCGGCTGGATTCCCTTCGACCAGCCGGCCGGCTCTGATATAGCCTTCCCGGCATGGCATCCTTCGAGCCTCGACGTGGTCTCGAATCGCGAGCCGGCACAGCCCTTTTCCTGAAGCGGTGGCTGCGCCGGCCTTTCGCGATGGGCGCCGTCGTGCCGAGCGGGCGCTTTCTTACACAATCCATGGCGCGGGCTACGCTTGTCGCCATGCAGGGCCACCCGGGACATGTCATAGAACTGGGGGCCGGCACGGGTGTCGTCACGCAGGCGCTGCTGGCTGCCGGTATCACCGCCGATCGTCTGGCGCTGGTCGAGCGCGACCGCGAACTCGCGGCCTTCCTGCGCAAACGCTTTCCCGGTCCGAAGATTCTGGAAGGCGACGCCGCCCTTCTGCCCGACCTGCTGCGCACCGCGAGCATTTCCTCGGTGGCGGCCGTTGTCTCCGGCCTGCCCTTGTTGTCGCTGCCCGCCGAGGTCGTGAACGGCATCGTGCACGGTGTCTTTGCCGCCATGCCCAAGGGGGCGGCGCTGATTCAGTTCACCTACGGTCCCAAGCCGCCCGTACCGCGCAATCTGCGCGAGGGCCTGCATCTCGTGGCCACGCGCGGATCGCGCATCTGGCGCAATGTACCGCCCGCCGTCGTCTGGACCTTCCGGCAGCCTGCATGAGCACGGCATGAAACGTTTTTCCTTCGATGCGTCCTTGCGTACCGCCATCGAGAAAAATCTCCGCGACTTCGACCTGCGTCGCGACACCGAGGCCGGCACGCTGAAGCGCGCCGCCGTCGCCGTGGTCGTCGTCGAAGCCGAGGCAGCGGGAGAGGCTGCCTTCCTGCTGACCAAGCGTACGCCGCGGCTGCGCGCCCATGGCGGCCAATGGGCGCTGCCCGGCGGCCGCGTCGATCCGGGCGAGACCGTGGAGCAGACCGCGCTGCGTGAACTCGAGGAGGAGCTGGGCGTTGTTGCCTCGCCTGACGATATCCTGGGCGCGCTCGACGACTATCCGACGCGCTCGGGCTATCTCATCGCACCGGTCGTCGTCTGGCTGCCGGCCAGTGTCGAGATGACACCCAATCCCGACGAGGTCGCCGCCGCCTATCGCATCGGCTGCGGCGAGCTCTTCCGCGAGGGCTCGCCGGAGATCGTGGCGATCGAAGAGTCCGACCGGCCGATCATCCGCCTGCCGCTGCCGGTGGCGACGGTGAACGCACCGACCGCCGCCGTACTCTATCAGTTTCGCGAAGTGGCGCTGGCTGGCCGCGACACTCGTGTCGACCACTACGAGCAGCCCGTCTTCGCCTGGCGTTAGGTCCCGGGCGCGGTGACCCGGGGCTTGCTCCGGAGGGGCCACGCCGCCAGAATTTGCCAAACGGGGAGATCGACAACATGAAACGCATCACGCGACGGGCAGCACTTGCCGGCGCCGCTGTCCTGCCATTCGCGACACCGGCGATTGGCCAGGTGAAGTTCCCTGAAAAGCCCATCCGCCTGATCATTCCCTGGGCGGCGGGCGGTCCGGCCGATGCCGGTTTCCGCATCCTGGCCGAATCGGCGTCGAAGAAGCTCGGCCAGACGATCATCGTCGACAACAAGGCGGGCGCCTCGGGAATCCTGGGCGCGATGGCGCTGCAGACGGAGAAACCCGACGGCTACACGATCTCCCAGATGCATATGAGCGTGCTGCGCCAGCCGCTGCTCAACAAGTCGCTGACCTATCATCCGATCGACGACCTGAGCTACATCCTGCAGATCACCGGCTTCGTCATGGGCGTGGTGGTGCGTAGCGAATCGCCGTGGAAGACGCTTCCCGAGCTGATCGCTTACGCCAAGGCCAATCCGGGCAAGATGAACTGGGGCACGCTCGGCATCGGCTCGACACAGCATCTCGCCATGGAGCGTGTCGGCATGCTGAACGGCCTCGGCTGGACGCACGCGCCCTATCGCGGCACCGCCGACACGCTGCGCGCGCTGCTGGGCGGCGAGATCGATTTCGCCTCGGAGGCCTCGGGCTGGGCGCCGATGGTCCAGGCCGGCAAGCTCCGCCTGCTGGCGGTTTTCACGGCCAATCGCGCCAAGCGCTTCCCCGACGTGCCGACCGTGCAGCAGCTCGGCATGAACATCGTGGTCGACAGCCCGGGCGGCCTGATCGGCCCGAAGGGCATGGACCCCGCCGTGGTCAAGGTGATCGCCGATGCCTTCCGTGCGGCGGCGACGGAGCCCCGGCATCTCGAGTTCCTCGACAACATGGACCAGCCGCTGATCCTGCTCGACGGCCCGGCCTACAAGGCAGAGATGGCGAAGACGCTGGAGGACGAGCGTGAGCTTTTGCGACGGTTGAACCTGCTGCCCGCGTGATCCGTCAGACCGGGCGCTTCTGCTGGAATACGACCGGCGAACCAAACGGGGCGAGCCCGTCATGGAACTCGGTGACAAGGGCACGCTGCCCGCCGGCGGAACATCGGCGGTATTCTCCGGTCTGATCCGCAAGGAACTGGAAAACGCGGCCAAGGTCATGCGCGCCATGGCTCAAACCGTCCTGAAGCTGTGCTAGCGTCCCTCCCAAGGAACAGGGAGGACGACCATGACTTTCAAGCTGAAGCGCCGCATGGCGCTGACAGGCGCCGGTGCATTGCTGGCATCGCCCGCGATCGCGCAATCGCCTTGGCCCAACAAGCCGGTGCGCTTCATCGTGCCGTTCCCGCCGGGCCAGGCCGCCGACATCTTTGCCCGCCTCGTGGCCGAGCGCATGAGCGAGGTGTGGAAGCAGCAGGTGATCGTCGAGAACAAGGGCGGCGGCAGTGGCATTCCCGCCACCGAGACGGCTCGTCTCGCCGCACCCGACGGCTACACCGTCATGGTCGTGTCGAGCGGCACCTTTGGCGTCAACCCGAGCCTGTTTCCCGATCTGCCGTACAAGCCATTGGTCGACTTCATCCCGATCACCAACATCTTCCTGGTGCCGCTGGTGATCGTGGCGCATCCGGATTTCCCGGCCAATTCGCTGGCCGAACTGATCGCGCTGGCAAAGGCCGAGCCCGGCAAGCATTCCTATGCCTCGGCCGGACCGGGCACCTCGCAGCATCTCAGCATGGAGCTGTTCAAGCTCAAGGCCGGCCTCGACATCGTCCATGTGCCCTACAAGGGCAGCGGACCGGCCATGGCCGACCTGTTGGGCGGCCACGTCAAGCTGATGATGGACAGCACCTCGGCGGCGCTGACGCATATCGTCGACAAGCGCATCAAGGCCTTTGCCGTGACGACGGCGCGCCGCGCGCCGGCGCCGCTCGATGTCATTCCGCCCATCGCCGATACCATCCCGGGCTTCAATGCCGCGGGCTGGTCGGGGCTGGCGCTGCCGGCCAAGACGCCGCCGGAGATCGTGGCCAAGATCAGCGCCGACGTTCAGGCGGAACTGCGCCGGCCGGAAATCGTCAAGCGCATCGAGGAGCGTGCGGCGCTGGCAGCGCCGGGCACGCCAGCGGAGTTCGCCGCCTTTATCGCCAAGGAGATCGACACCTGGGGCGCGGTTGTAAGGGCCACCGGTACCAAGCCGGGAACCTGACGTCGTGGTCGGCCGCGACCGCGCGACCGACCATTCTAGACGAGGCCGCGCAGGGCGTAGATCAGGCCGATGACGAGCAGGCCGATGAAGGCCGTTTCGGCCAGCAGCAGCATGACCGGCGCCATGCCGATGCGGGCCAGGGCGAGAAGGGACGTCTTCATGCCAAGAGCCGCGATGGCGGTGATGATCAGGAAGGACGAGACCTGAGCCGCCAGCGCCTGAATATTGACCGGGATCAAGCCCATCGAGTTGATTGCGGCCAACAGCAGGAACCCGAAGAGGAACACCGGCGGAGCGGGCCGCGCCGCGCCGGCCTTGGCGCCACTTCGCGCCACCCACCAGGCGATGGCGGTGACGGCGGGGAGCAGGAAGGCCACGCGCAGCAGCTTGGTGATGATGGCATCGGCCAGCACCTTGGGGCCCATGGTCTGGCCGGCACCGGCGACCTGCGCCACGTCGTGGATCGCGCCGCCCAGGAACACGCCCATCTCGAAGAGCGAATAGCCCAGCATCTCGCGCAGCGGCGGATAGAGCACCATGACGACGGTGCTAAGGAAGTTGACGCCCATCACCGTGAAGGCGAGGTCGCGGTCGGAATTCTCATGCTTGGGCAGCACGGCCGAGGCCGCCATGGCGGCGGCGGCGCCACAGACGCCGGTGGCGCAGCCGGTCAGCAAGCCGAAGTCGCGGCTCAAGCCGAACAGACGCGCGGCCCAGGCGCCGAAGCCGATGGTGCAGGCGACGGCGGCCAGCGCGATCAGGATCGGCAGCATGCCGTCGTCGATCAGCTGGCCAAGCGTGAGGCGCGCGCCGAACAGGGCGACGCCGACGCGCAGCAGCGTGCGGCCGGCGAATTCGAGGCCGGGCTTCAGCGCGGTTCTGTTCGAGAGCGGCTGCAGCGCCATGCCGATGACCAGCGTCAGGATCAGCGGCGGCAGCCAGACGCTGCCCCAGCGCAGCCAGCCGCGCATATCGGCGGTGAAGGCGATGGCGGCGATGACGGCGCAAAGCGCCACGCCGGCCGCGACCTTCTTGAGATTGGACGGTGCCCAGAGCCTCAGGACATCGACGGCGATGGACTGGCTAGACATCCAGGATGGCGACCAACTGGCCCTCGGCGATGGCTTCGCCTTCGGCGACTTTGATTTCCTTCACGGTGCCAGCCTTGGGTGAGAGCACGGGGATTTCCATCTTCATCGATTCGAGGATCATCAACTCGCCTTCGAACTCGACCTTGTCGCCTGGCTTGGTCTGGATCTTCCAGACATTGCCCGCGATCTCGGACTTCACGTTCAGACTGGCCATGCTGGCGGATGCTCCCAAAGCGACTCGTCAGGCTTTTTCGGCCACCGCACGCGCCAAGGCAAGGGCGCTCTGTCCCACACGCGCGCCCAGACGGTGGGCAGCCTGATTGGCGTCGGAGATTATTCCGTCCTGCAAGGTGGAGCGGCCGTCGCCGATGCGCGCGGACTGCGCGGCGACGGCGATGGCGGCGATGCCGTCCTTGTCCAACTCGGCCAGCGCCAGCACGCCGCCGCGGTCGGCGCCGAAGCCGGCATCGTTGAACATCAGCAGACGTGGCTGGAACGGCGCCGTCGCCTTGGCGGAATTGAGCGCGCCATGGCTGCCGGTGGCGACGATGCGGCCGCGATCCTCGGGCACCAGCAGCGTCGCCGAATCGAGACAAACGGCATCTTCGACGATGTATCGGGTCTCGCCCTTGGCCTCGGGCATGGTGTGCGGCCAAGGCGCCTTCTTTAGAAGCTCGGCCGCTTCTCGGCAGCTCATGCCCGGCACCACGCCGCATTTGGCGGCAAGTGCATTGGCCCGGCTGATGGTCCCGCGCGCGTAAAGGTCGTGGCCGTCACCGATGCGCGCGCTGGCCGTGGCGACCGCCGCCATCGCCATGCCGAGCTTTTGCGCATAGGCGAGCCCTGCAACCCCGGCGTCCTCGAAGCCGATGCCGGCATCGTGGTGAATGGCGGCGCGGCAGCCGTATTTGGCCGACATATAGGCGGCATAAACGGCGGCATGCGAGCCGCCGATGACGACGGCGCCCTGTGCCTCGTCGGGCAGCTTGGTGACACTATCGTGGATGAGGACCGTGACGTTCATGGTGCCGCAGTCTATATCGCGCCCATGAGCGAGCCCACAATCGACAACAAGGTGACGGTTCTCGTCCTGCAGCACCCGCAGGAGCAGGATCATGCGCTGGGCACCGCCGGGCTGCTGGTCCAAACGCTGGCCAATGCCAAACTGGTCGTAGGCCTGTCGTGGCGCAATCTTGCCCATGCGGTCGGTGCGCCGGCCGAGGCGAGGAACTGGGGCGTGCTCTATCTGGGTTCGACGCATGCCACGGGCATGGGCCCGCTGGTCGCCGTCGATCGCCAGGGTGAGGCTTTTTCCGACCAGCAGGCAGGATTGGCCGATCTCCAAGGCCTGATCGTGCTCGACGGCAACTGGGCGCAGGCCAAGGCGCTGTGGTGGCGCAATGCCTGGCTGAGCCGGCTGCGGCGCTTCGTGATCGTGCCCGACGGGCCCTCGCTCTACGGCAGCCTGCGCAAGGAAGCGCGGCCCGATGCGGTGTCGACGCTGGAAGCCGCCGGCCTGGCGCTGTCGGCGCTGGAGGCCGATCCGACCGTGCGCGAACGCCTGCTGGCGCCGTTCCGCGAGATGCTGGCCAAGGCCCGCGCCGCCGGTGTGCAACCCGTCAAACGGGATCGTCGCACGCGCCGTTAGCGCCTATAATCCCGGCCATGCTCGATCAGCCGCCGGACCAGATTCCCGTCGCCCAGAAGACCAACCCGGAACGCTCCTTCCGCGAGGAGGTGCGGTCGTTGCGGCTGGGCGAGGGTGAGGTCTTTCGCGGCGAAGGCATCCTGGCCGTCACCAAGGCGATCCTGCAGGCGGGCGTCGGCTATGTCGGCGGCTACCAGGGAGCCCCCGTCTCGCATCTGGTCGATGTGCTGGTCGAAAGCCAGGATCTGCTCGACGAGTTGGGCGTGCATCTCGAAACCTGCACCAACGAGGCCTCGGCGGCGGCGCTGCTCGGTGCCTCGATCAATTATCCGGTCCGCGGCTGCGTGACGTGGAAGTCGATCGTCGGCACAAACGTCGCGGCCGACGCACTGTCCAATCTCGCCTCGCCCGGCGTGATCGGCGGCGCGCTGATCGTGGTCGGCGAGGACTACGGCGAGGGCGCCTCGGTCATCCAGGAACGCACGCATGCCTATGCTCTGAAGTCCTCGGTCTGGCTGATGGACCCGCGCCCCAACCTGCCGACGCTCGTGCGCTGCACCGAACTGGCCTTCGAGCTTTCCGAGGCGACCAATACGCCGGTGATGATGGACCTGCGCATCCGCGCCTGCCACGTCACGGGCGAGTTCGTGGCCAAGGACAACAAGGCGCCGGCGATTTCGCGCAACCATCGCCTGGCCGAGCCGGCGGCGCATAACTACGATCGCATCTCGCATCCACCGTCGACCTATGCGCATGAGAAGATCAAGGTCGAGGTCCGCCAGCCTGCCGCGCAAAGCTTTGTCGTCGAGCACGGCCTCAATGAGCTGCTGTCCGGCGAGCGCGCCGACCTCGGCATCATCGTGCAGGGCGGCATCACCAATGTGACGATGCGCGGCCTCGACCGCCTGGAACTCGACGGCACCATTCCGACGCTGGTGCTGAACGTCACGCATCCGCTGGTGCCCGACCAGATCGTCGATTTCTGCCGGGGCAAGCGCGCCGTGCTGATCGTCGAGGAGGGAGCGCCCGATTATATCGAGCAGGCGATCCACGCCATCCTGCGCAAGCGCGACGTCGATACCAGGATCTACGGCAAGGACGTCCTGCCGATGGCGGGCGAATACACCGCCGAGGTCGTGACCGAAGGCCTGCTGAAATTCTTCGCATTGTCGGCCAACGACATCGATCTTTCCAAGCCGCGCGAGCGCTTCGAGGCGGCTAAGGCGGGACGGGCCGAGGCGCAGCGCCTGCTGGGCGGGCCGCTGCCGCTGCGTCCGCCGGGTTTTTGTACGGGCTGTCCCGAGCGGCCGGTCTTTTCGGCCATCAAGCTGCTCGAACGCGAAGTCGGCAAGGTCCATATCTCGAGCGACATCGGCTGCCACTCGTTTGCGACGCTGGCGCCGTTCAACCTCGGCAATTCGATCCTGGGCTTTGGCATGTCGCTGGCCTCGGCGGGGGCCGTGGCGCCGATCATGCAGAAGCGCACCATCTCGGTGATGGGCGATGGCGGCTTCTGGCACAACGGTCTGCTGTCGGGTGTCGCCTCATCGATGTTCAACCGTGGCGACCGCGTGCTGATCATCATGCAGAACGGCTATACCTCGGCCACCGGCGCACAATTCATTCCCAATACCGCCGGCAACCGCCGCGACGGCGAGACGACATCCGACATCGCTGCGACCTTGCAGGCGATGGGCGTGAAATGGCTGCGCACCATCCGCACCTACAACGTCGCCACGATGCTGAAGAGCCTGCGCGAGGCGATGAATACCAAGGAGGGTGGCCTCAAGGTCATCGTCGCCGACGGCGAATGTCAGCTCGCCCGTCAGCGCCGCATCCGCCCGCAGATCGCCGCCCAGCTCAAGGCCGGCGAGCGCATTGTGCGCACGCGCTACGGCGTCGACGACGAGGTCTGTACCGGCGACCACTCCTGCATTCGGCTCTCGGGCTGCCCGTCGTTGGTGGTGAAGCCCAGTCCCGACCCGCTGCGCTCCGACCCGGTGGCGCACGTCAACAACGGCTGCGTCGGCTGCGGCCTCTGCGGCGAGGTCGCCGATGCCGCCGTGCTCTGTCCGTCGTTCTATCGGGCCGATATCGTGCAGAACGCGACGTGGTGGGATCGCCTCAAATGGCGGATGCGATCCGCCGTGATCGGAGCCATGGCCGGTGCCTGATCCGATCGTCTTCAGCGGCGGCGCCAACGGCGCCTGGAAAGTGACGCGTCAAACCGCCGTGCGTGGCGGTGGTCTTCCGGCCGTGGCGCGGATCGACAAGGGTGCGGCCAATAGCCTGAACTCGACCTGGGTCCTGTCCGGCGTCACCAGCAATCTGCGTTACACGACAGCGCCCGAGAAGCGCGTGCTCGATGCGACGCCCTCGGTGCTCGGCAAGCCGTTGGCAACCCGCGCCGCCCTGATCCCGATCCAGAAGTCGGCCGCCTGGTGGGGCATGGCGCAGGACGAGCGCCGGGCCGTCCTCGAGGACCAGTCGCGCCATATCGCCATCGGCAGCGACTACCTCAACGTTGTCTCACGTCAGCTCGTGCATTGCCGCGACCAGCTGGCGCCGACGTTCGACTTTCTCACCTGGTTCGAATTCGCGCCGGCGGACGAAGGCCGTTTCGACGAGCTTCTGGCCAAGCTGCGCGCCACGCCCGAATGGGGGTTCGTCGAGCGCGAGGTCGAGTTACGGCTGGAGAAAACTTCGTGAAGCCCGTCACCCTCCTGATCGGTGCGCTGGGCGGCGATGGCGGCAGCGTCTTGTGTGACTGGATCGTGGCGGCGGCGCAGACGCAGGGGCTTGGCGTGCAGGCGACGCAAATCCCGGGTGTCGCCCAGCGCACCGGCGCCACGACCTATTATCTCGAAGTCACGGCCAATCCGCGGCCCGCCGTGCTGGCACTCAACCCGGCCATCGGCGAGGTCGACGTGGCGCTGGCCAGCGAGCTGCTGGAAGCCGGCCGCATGATCTTCAACGGCTTCATCACGCCCGAGCGCACGGTGCTGATCGCCTCGACGCATCGCGTGCTGTCGATCGGCGAGCGCTCGGCCATGGGCGATGGCAGCTTCGATGTCGGCCGCCTGCTGCGGGCGGTGAAAGAGCGCAGCAAGACGCAGATCCTGTTCGACATGGATCAGGCCGCCGAAGAGGCGGGCAGCGTGCTCAACGCCGTGCTGCTGGGCGCGCTTGCGGGCTCAGCCAGGCTGCCGATCCCCGATGCGGCCTTCGAAGCGGCGATCCGCCATGCCGGTAAATCCGTCGACGCCAATCTCGCGGGCTTCGCCTTCGGGCGCGGCCACGCGCGTGGCGAGCTGGAGCAGGCGGTACGCGAGCATCAAAAGCGCCAGGCCGCGGCCGTTGGCGTCGAGGACCTGATCGAGCGAGCGCGCAAGGCCCATCCCGCCAAGAGCCTCGACATCGTCGAGGAGGGCATCCGCCGGCTCACGGCCTATCAGAACCGAGGCTATGCCGTGCTCTATCTCGACCGGCTCGACGGCCTGGCGCCCGAGATCGTGCGCGATGTCGCGCGGCTTCTCGCGGTGCGCATGTCCTTCGAGGACGTGATCCGCGTGGCGCAGGCCAAGACGGCGCGCGACCGTATGGACCGCGTGCGCGCGGAGGTCCGCGCCAAACCGCGGGAACCCGTCGAACTGACGGAGCATTTCAAGCCGGGCATCGAGGAAATCTGCGCCATGCTGCCGCCGGCGATGGCGCGCGCCATCCTCGGCTGGGCAACGCGCACGGGACGGCTGGGCAAGGTCTATTTCTCGATGCATGTGCGGACGACGACGATCTGGGGCTTCGCGCGGCTGCGGCTGCTGGCCGGCCTGCGCTGGTGGCGGCCCCATACGTATCGCTATGTCGAGGAGCAGGCGGAGATCGAGCGCTGGCTTGGCGCCATTCGTGCGGCTGCGCCGCTGGGCATCGAGTTCGCGCGCGAGATCGCCGAATGTGCCCGCCTCGTCAAAGGCTATGGCGACACGCACAAGCGCGGCCTCGGCAACTACCGGCGTATCGCCGAGGAAGTGATCGTCCCGGCGCTGGCCGGAAAGATGGCGGCGAAGACGGCGGCCGATGCGGTCGCCAGCGCGCGCGTTGCCGCCCTGGCCGATCCCGACGGCGTGTCCCTGTCGAAGACACTGGCCGCCATCGCGGCCTCACCGGCAGTCTTGCGTCAGGCAGCGGAGTAGATGGTCGATCTCTTTGCGTTGGTCAAAAAGGACCGGTTCCTGCGCGAGCTCGGCGTCGAGCTGGTCGAGGCCTCGTCGGGCCGCGCCGTCACTCGCGTCACGGTCGCCGAACGGCATCTCAACTTCAACGGCTTTGGCCATGGCGGGCTGACCTTCAGCCTGGCCGATGCCGCCTTCGGCATCGCCTGCAATTCGCATGGCGCGATGGCGGGCGGCATCGACGTGCACATGATCTACAGCAAGACCGTCCAGCTGGGCGACGTGCTGAGCGCGACGGCGGTCGAGATTTCGCGAACAGCCAAGCTCTCGCATTACCGTATCGACGTCGCCCGCGCCGACGGCACGCTGGTCGCTGCCATGACCGGCACCGCCTTCATCAGCGGCAAGCCACTGACAGGCCTGAGGGCTTAAGCCGCCGCCTTCAGGATATCGGCGGCCTTCTCGCCCACCATGATCGAGGGCGCGTTGGTATTGCCCGAGGGCATGGTCGGGAAGATCGAGGCGTCGGCCACGCGCAGGCCCGCGATGCCGTGCACTCGGAGCTTGTCGTCGACCACGGTGCCCGGTCCGGCCGGGCCCATGCGGCAGGTGCCGATGGGGTGATAGGCGGTCTGCGAGTTGTTGCGGATCCAGTTGAGGATCTGCTCGTCGGTATTGACGCCGATGCCCGGCGAATATTCCTCGCCGCGATAGACGTCCATCGGCTTGGCGTCGACGATCTTGCGGATCAGGCGGAAGCCGTCGGCCATGGCGCGCTGGTCGATCTGGTCGTGCAGGAAGTTGAAGCGGATCGCCGGCTGGGCCTTCGGGTCGGCCGAACGGATATGGATCGAGCCCAAGCTCTCGGGCCGCAGCTGGTAGACCGAGATTGTCATCGACGGGAAGTCCTGCAGCTTGCGGGTCTTCGGGTCCTTGATGGAGTAGGGCACGATGTGCATCTGCACGTCGGGCGTCTCCAGTTCCGGCCGCGTCTTGAGGAAGGCCAGCAGCGGCGCCGACGGCAGGCTCATGAAGCCGCCGCCCGTCGTGATGTACTTCATCATCTGCGTCACGGCGCCGATGCCGCGCGCCATGTGATTGTAAGAAACCTTCGGGTCCTTCACGCGCCAGACGATGCGGGCGTTGATGTGGTCGCGGAAGTTCTCGCCGACGGCCGGCAGCGCGTGCTTCACCTCGATGCCGTGCTTGGCGAGGATCTCGGGATTGCCGATGCCGGAAAGTTCGAGGATCTGCGGCGAGGCGACGCCGCCGGCCGAGAGGATCGTCTCCTTTGCGCGCGCCTGGTGCAGCGCGCCCTTCTTTTCGTATTCGATGCCGACGCAGCGCTTGCCGTCGAGCAGCAGGCGCGTGGTGTGGGCGTCGGTGATGACGTGCAGGTTCTTAGAGCGCTTCATCGCCGGCTCGATGTAGCAATGGGCGACGCTCATGCGCCGGCCCTTGTGGATCGAGGTCTGCGTCTTCACGACGCCTTCCTGATCCTCGCTGTTGTAGTCGGGATTGATCTTGAAGCCGGCCGCCTTCGAGGCCGCGAAGATGGCGTCGTAGAGCGGGTTCTCGTCGGGCACTGTCGAGACCTTGAGCGGGCCCCCGGTGCCGCGACCGTTGCTGCC
>JBBRFD010000036.1:0-31221 GCA_038224985.1 Reyranellales bacterium | reverse complement strand
GTGATCGGGCCCCACGAGATAGTCGAAGCCCAACCCCTCCGCCGCCTGCGCATAGTCGCGCAGCACGCCGGGGCCCGTCCCGATATCGCCGACCGGAAGTGACGCGCCTAGTTTAATCTTGGGCGGCATGATTTCTTCCCCGGATTTTATGTCGTTAACGCGAGCCTATCACTGCAATCGCAACCGGCGCACGATCTCCTCGGCGATCTCCGCCGGCGGCTCGCCGATATCGACGACCAAGGAGTTTTCGTCTGGCGATGGCTCCTGCAGGGTCGCGAACTGGCTGTCGAGCAGCGCCGTCGGCATGAAATGCTCATGCCGCGCCGCCATGCGCCGGTGAATGAGATCCTGGGTGCCCTTGAGATAGATCAGGCGGACCTCCGGACGTTCGCCAATCAGGATATCGCGATAAATCCACTTCAATGCAGAGCAGGTGATCACGCCCGACTGGCCGTCGGCCCTCCAATCGTCGATATGCCGGGCGATCCGGGCCAGCCAGGGCATCCGGTCGACATCGGTAAGCGGCGTGCCGCCGCGCATCTTTTCCACATTTTCACGCGGATGCAACTCGTCGCCTTCGAGGAATTGCCAGCCGAGTCGGGCGGCGAGCAGGGCCGCCACCGTGGTCTTGCCACAGCCGGAAACGCCCATGAGGACAAGGATCATTGGACGAGGCTCATCGGACCAGTCTGGTTGTTCGCCGCTTGGCGGTCTATAAATACATCACCATGATCAAGCTCGGATATAAGGCGTCGGCCGAACAATTCGCGCCGTCCAAACTGCTCGATTTCTCCTGCGCGGCCGAGGCCTCCGGGTTCGAATCGGTATTCGTCAGCGACCACTTCCAGCCGTGGAAGCACGTCGATGGCCATGCGCCCTTCTCGCTCACCTGGCTGGGAGCACTCGGCGCCCGTACCTCGAAAGTGGCGATCGGCACCAGCGTGCTGACCCCCACCTTCCGCTATCACCCCTCGATCGTGGCGCAGGCCTTCGGCACGCTGGGCGCGATGTTTCCGGGACGCGTCATCCTGGGCATCGGCACAGGCGAGTCGCTGAACGAGGTGCCTTCGACCGGCGCACCCTGGCCCGAGTTCAAGGAACGCTTCGCCCGCATGCGCGAGGCCGTGACGCTGATCCGCACACTGTGGCGCGAGGAGCGCGTGAGCTTCGCCGGCGAATATTACAAGACCGAGAAGGCCACCATCTACGACCGCCCCGACATAGAGGTGCCGATCTATGTCGCCGCCGCCGGCGCGCTGGTGGCGAGATACGCCGGCCGTGCCGGTGACGGCTTTATTTGCACCAGCGGCAAGAAGTGGGACCTCTATACCGAGACGCTGCTGCCCAAGGTCGCCGAGGGACTGGCCGCGGCCACCGAGCCGAAGAAGCAGCCCTATGACCGCATGATCGAGGTCAAGGTCTCCTTCGACACCGACAAGGCGCGTGCGCTCGAGGACACTCGCCACTGGGCGGCGCTGGCGCTGACGCCCGAGGAAAAGATGACGGTAGAGGATCCTGTCGAGATGCAACGCTTGGCCGACGCGCTGCCGATCGAGCGGGCCGCCAGCCGCTGGATCGTCTCGAACGATCCCGAAGAGCATGTCGAGAAGATCGGCGCCTACGTTGGCCTCGGCTTCAACCACCTCGTCTTCCACGCGCCCGGCCTCGATCAGGAGCGCTTCCTGCGGCTCTACGGCGAGCAGATCCTGCCGCGCCTGCGCAAGAAGTTCGGATGACATCGACCGCCGCGTTGGAACTCCTGGCGGTGCCGGGAATTCCAATGGTCCAGTCGGGCGACGATCTCGCGGTGCTGATCGATGCCGGATTCGCGCACGGCAAGATCGAGCCGCGCACCGGCGATGTGCTGGTACTGGCGCAAAAAATCGTCTCCAAGGCCGAAGGCCGCAGCGTCGATCTTGCTTCAGTGAACCCCTCGGCACGCGCCATCGCGCTGGCGGCGGAAGTGCAGAAAGACCCGCGCCTCGTCGAGCTCATCCTGTCGGAATCGGTGCGCGTCGTGCGCTCGCGGCCCAACGTGCTGATCGTCGAACACCGGCTGGGCTTCGTCATGGCCAATGCCGGCATCGATCAGTCCAATGTCGGTCCCACGGATGGCGTCGAACGCGCGCTGTTGCTGCCGGTCGATTCCGATGCCAGCGCCCAGGCCCTGCGCACACGGCTCGCGGCCCTTTCGGGCATCTCGCTGGCCGTGGTCATCATCGACAGTTTCGGCCGGGCGTGGCGACGCGGCACGGTCGGCATCGCCATTGGGGCTGCCGGCCTGCCGGCACTGCTCGACCTGCGCGGCAATCCCGATCTGTTTGGACGCGCTTTGCAGGTCAGCATCTCGGGCTTTGCCGACGAAATCGCCGCCGCCGCCTCGCTTGTCATGGGCCAGGGCAATGAGGCGCAGCCAGCGGTGCTGGTGCGCGGCCTTACCTGGAGCGCTGCCGCAAACCCGGCATCGGAACTGATCCGCCCGGCCAGCGAGGACATGTTCCGGTGAGTGATGCCCTCGTCGTGGCGCTGTCGGGCGGTATCGGCGGCGCCAAGCTGGCGCTTGGCCTCAGCCGCGTGCTGCCACCCGAGGAACTGCTGGTCGTCGCCAATACCGGCGACGATTTCGAGCATCTCGGCCTCAGCATCTCGCCCGATATCGACACGCTGACCTATGCCTTGGCCGGTCTCGACAACCAGACGCTGGGCTGGGGTCGACGCGACGAGACTTGGTCGTTCATGGACACCATCGGCAAGCTGGGCGGGGCCGACTGGTTCCGCCTCGGCGACCGCGATCTCGCGTTGCATGTCGAGCGCACACGCCGCCTGCGCGCCGGCGAAACACTGTCGCAAATCACCGGCGATATCTGCCGCCATTTCGCCATCGCGGTGCGCGTGCTGCCGATGAGCGACGATCCAGTGCGTACGCGCGTGCTCAGCGACAACGGCTGGCTCGACTTCCAGGACTACTTCGTGCGCCAGCAATGCCGCCCGGTCGTGCGCGAGCTGGCCTTCGAAGGCGCGGCCGATGCCCAGCCGCAACCCGAAGTCATTTCGGCGCTCAGGGGCAAGGTCCGCGCCATCGTGATCTGCCCGTCCAATCCCTTCATCAGCATCGAACCCATTCTGGCTGTTCCCGGCATGCGCGCCGCGCTGGCTGACTGCGATGCGCCCGTCGTAGCAGTATCGCCCATCGTCGGCGGCCGCGCGGTCAAGGGACCGACCGCCAAGATGATGCAGGAACTCGGGCTACCCGTGACCTCCGCCACCGTGTCCGCACGCTACGGCGACCTGCTCGACGGCTATGTCGTCGATGGCGGAGATGCAGCGGGTATCGACGCCCGGCTGCACGTCGCACCGACCTTGATGACGACGCTTGAGGACAAGGAAGCCCTAGCACGCACCGTCCTCGCCTTCGCCGATTCGCTGACGTGACCTCCCCCGCCGACATGTGGGCCGTCGTGCCCATCAAGGAGCTGGACGGCGCCAAGCAGCGCCTGTCACCCCTGCTCTCGCCGGCGCAGCGCCGCGCGCTGATCGAAGTCATGCTGGGCGAAGTGCTGGAAGCCGTCGCCGGTGCCCGCACGCTCGCCGGCATCCTGGTCGTCACGATCGATCCGCTGGCGACGGCCTTCGCCACCCGCCTCGGCGCGCGCATCGTTACCGACGGCGCGCGCCAGGGTCATACGGGCAGTGTCGTTACAGGGCGAAGCCTGCTTGTCCGGGAAAAACGCGGCGGCATGATCACGGTGCCGGCCGATATTCCCGCCGCCACCTCGGCCGAAATCGACGCGGTCATCGACGCGCATCTGGCGGCGCCCTCCTTCACCATCTCGCCGGCTCATGACGATCTCGGCTCCAACGCCGTCCTCTGCTCGCCGCCGGATTCAGTGCCGTTGCGCTTCGGCGACAACAGCTACTTCCCGCATCTTGACGCTGCGCGCCGCAGTGGCATCGAACCCACGATCCTCCGCCAGCCCGGCATCGCCATGGACATCGATCACCCGGTGGATCTGGCCGCCTTCCTGCGCCTGCCGCAATCGGCCGGCACGCGCACGCGCGCCTGGCTCGAAAGCGAAGGCGTGCCGAAGATGTTGGCTAAAAAGAGCCTTTAGGCCGCGACGCGCTTGCGCGGCGGCGTCAGCACGATCGGCGCCAAATCCTCGGCGACGAAGGAGGCGGCGCGGCGTTCTTCCGGCACGGCACGATAGAGCGTGTCGCGCTGCTGTGGCGTGCGGCCGATCGAGCGGATCAGCTCCTCCATCGCGGCGGGCGGCAGTTCCTGGCCGTGCTGGGTGCCGGCGGCGCGCGAGATGCTCTCGTTCATCAGCGTGCCGCCGAGATCGTTGGCGCCCGACTCGAGACAGATCGCAGCACCCGCCGGCCCCATCTTGACCCAGGAGGTCTGGATGTTGGGGATCATCGGATGCAGCGCGAGACGCGCCACCGAATGCATGATCACGGCCTCGCGGAAGGTCGGGCCACGGCGCGCCAGACCCTTGCGGTACATCGGCGCTTCCATGTGGACGAAGGGCAGCGGCACGAATTCGGTGAAGCCGCCGGTCTCGACCTGCAGATCGCGCAACGCCAGCAGATGATTGGCCCAGTTCCGCGCGGTCTCGACATGGCCGTACATGATCGTCGAGGTGGTGCGCAGGCCGAGCTTGTGGGCGGCGCGTTGCACGCCCAGCCATTCGGCGGTGTTGATCTTGTCGGGGCAGATCAGGGCGCGGATCTCGTCGTCGAGAATCTCTGCAGCCGTGCCTGGCAGGGTGCCAAGGCCGGCCGTCTGCAGGCGCGCCAGGAAATCGGAGATCGGCTGCTGCAGGGTCGCGGCACCCTGCGTCACTTCCAGCGCCGAAAAGGCGTGAATATGCATGCCCGGCGTCACGTCCTTGATCGCCTTGCAGATCGCGGCATAGGTCTCGCCCGTGTAGTCGGGATGGATGCCGCCCTGCATGCAGACTTCGGTAGCACCGCGCTGCCAGGCCTCGACGGCGCGCCGCTGCACCTCTTCCAGCGCCAGATCGTAAGGCGCGCCGCGCAAATCCTCATGCGTGCGGCCCTTGGAGAAAGCGCAGAAGCGGCAGCGGAAATAGCAGATGTTGGTGTAGTTGATGTTGCGGTTGACGACGTAGCGGATGACCTCACCACTCACGGACTGCCGCAGCGCATTGGCCGCCTGCGTGACGTGGCGATAGTCGGCATCGCGCGCCGCGAACAGGCGCTCGATCTCCGAGCCGTCGAGACGCTGTCCGCCCGTGGCGCGATCAACGATGCGCGCGACCTCGGAATCGACCTCTTTCGCCAGCACCAGCGGCGCCGGCGGCGGCACCGTATTGCCCGGCGCCCAGTCGTCATCGCGCGCGAAGCCTTCGGAATCGCTCATGCGGCGGACCTGCGTCGCCACTTCCGGCGACAGCCAGGTATCGGCGGCGCGCGCATAGGCGGGATAAACCGCCAGCCGGTTGACCAGCAGCTTGCCCTGCTCGGCACTGCGCCGTGCCAACTCGTCGATGGCGGGCCACGGTGCTTCGGGATTCACATGGTCGGGCGTCACCGGCGAGATGCCGCCCCAATCGTTCAAGCCCGCCGCGACCAGGCGCGGATAGACACCCGGCGACAGATTGGGTGGCGCCTGGATGTTCATGTCAGGCCCGAGAATCCGGCGCGCCATGGCGATGGTCCAGAGCAGGTCATCGAGATCGGGCTCGTCGGCATCGGCACGCTTGGTGTCGGGCTTGGCGCGGAAATTCTGAACGATCACTTCCTGGATGTGACCATGTTCGGCATGGAGGTCGGCAATCGCCTGCAGCGCCTCGATGCGTTCGTCGCGCGTCTCGCCGATGCCGATTAGGATGCCGGTGGTGAAGGGTACCTTCAACTCGCCGGCGAGTCGGATGGTCTCCAGCCGCACCGCCGGATGCTTGTCGGGCGAGCCGTAATGAACGCCGCCCTTCTCGCAAAGCCGCGCGCTGGTCGATTCGAGCATGATGCCCTGGCTGGCCGTCACCTCGCGCAAGCGACCGATCTCGTCGCGCGTCATGACGCCGGGATTGGCATGCGGCAGCAGGCCGGTCTCACGCAGCACCAGCGCGCACATCGCGGTCAGGTAATCGATCGTTGTCTCGTGGCCGTGCGCCGCCAGCGCCTCGCGGGCGGCGACGTAGCGCAGCTCCGGCTTGTCGCCCAGGGTGAACAGCGCCTCGGTGCAACCCGCCGCCTTGCCGGCGCGCGCGATGGCCAGCACCTGCTCGGGCGACAGGTAAGCCGACTTACCCGGCTGTGGCGTCTCGGCGAAGGTGCAGTAGTGGCAGACGTCGCGACAGAGGTGCGTGAGCGGGATGAAGACCTTGCGCGAATAGGAGATCAGCCGGCCATGGCCGGCGTCGCGCAAGCGGCCGGCTTCGGCCATCAGTTGAGAAAGCTCCGACATGCCCGAACGATAGCATCGTGTAGTATGCTGGCGATACGGCCAGATGCCGCCCGACACTGGGAGACTGTCATGCTGATTGGCTTCAACGCGCCCACCGCCGGCCCCTTGGCGGCTCCCGAGAATCTCATCCGCCTGACGATGGGGGGCGAGACCCTGGGCTTCGATTACGCCACCTTCAGCGACCATGTCGTCATCCCGACCGATATCCAGGCGATATATCCCTACAGTTCGACGGGCGAATTTCCCGCCGGCGCCCGCGCCGAGCGCCACGAGCAGCTGATCGAGGTGGCCTTCATCGCCGCCAGGACGACGCGCTTGCGACTGATCACCTCGGTGATGGTGGTGCCGCACCGCCCGGCCGTGCTCACGGCCAAGATGCTGTCGACCATCGACGTGCTGTCGGGCGGCCGGCTCACGGTCGGCATCGGCGCCGGCTGGCTGAAGGAAGAATTCGAGGCCATCGGCGCCCCCAATTTCGCCGCGCGCGGCAAGGTCACCGACGAATATATCGACGCCTTCATCGAACTCTGGACCAAGGACAAGCCACGCTTCAAGGGTGAGCATGTCTCCTTCGACAATATCGTCTTTGCCCATAAGCCGGTGCAGAAGCCTCATCCGCCGATCTGGGTGGGCGGTGAAAGCGGCCCGGCGCTGCGCCGTACGGCGCGCATCGGCGATGCCTGGTATCCGATCGGCACCAACCCCGCCAATCCGCTCGACAGCCTGGCGCGTTTCAAGACGCAGGTCGCGCGCCTGCGCAAGATGACCGGCGAAGCCGGCCGCGATCCCAAGGCTGTCGGCCTCGCCTTCCGCTGTACGGCGCATGGCGAAGCCGCACCCGCCAAGGCGAGCGACGGCGAGCGGCGGCTGTTCTCGGGCAAGCCGGCGGAGATTGCCGCCGACATGCGGGCGCTGCGCGACATCGGCGTCGGCAGCCTCGATTTCGGCTTCGCCGGCACGACGGTCGACGCGGTGCTCGGCGAGATGGAGCAGTTCAAGCGCGAGGTGATGCCGCTCCTCTAGGCGACCGCCCTCAACAGCTTCGCCCAACGGTCGAGCTCGGGCAGGATCTTGTCGGCCTTGGCCGAATCGAGGCTGACGATGACGCGCGCGACGCCTTCGTCACGGTCGCGCTTCAGCATGTCCTCTTCTTCCTTGGCGCCCCAGATCGTCACCGGCACTGAGGCGGGATCGCGCTGGGACTCGGCCACCATCTGGCGATAGGCCGGAATCTTGTCGCGGACATTGGCGTAGTTGGGCCGCACGCGATGCGGCATCCAGCCGTCGCCATAGCGCAATGCCCGCCGCGCGCCGAAGGGAAAGGCGCCGCCGACGAGGATCGGTGGGTAAGGCTTCTGCAGCGGCTTGGGCCAGGTCATCATCGGATCGAAGTTCACGAACTCGCCGTGATACGTCGGCTTCGACTTGGTCCAGATCTCCTTCATCGCCTCGATGCGCTCGCGCACCAGCTTGGCGCGCGTCTCGAAAGCGGTGCCGTGGTTGGCCATCTCGTCCTTGTTCCAGCCGTTGCCGACGCCGAACAGGAAGCGTCCGGCGGAAAGCTGGTCGATCGAGGCCACCAGCTTGGCGGTCTGAATAGGATCGCGCTGAGACACCAGACAGATGCCCGTGCCGACCTTCAAAGTCCTGGTGACAGCGGCGGCGGCCATCAACGCCACGAAGGGGTCCATGGCGTCGTAGTACTTCTTCGGCAACTCGCCGCCGCTCGGAAAAGCCGATTCGCGCGACAGTGGGATATGCGAATGTTCGGGCGACCACACCGAGTCGAAACCGCGTTCCTCCAAGGCGACAGCCAGCTCGCCGGGGGACATGGAATAATCGGTGAAAAACATCGCCGCGCCGAGATGCATGGCCCTCTCCCTATTTCTTTGGAACCGACGGCAGCACTTTTTCAATGAGCTGCCGGGTCTGGGCGATCACTTCCTCACCGCTGCCGACCGGCCGCAGGATGAATTTCGACACGCCAGCGGCGACATACTCGGCAACGCGGTCGAGGATCGTCCTGGCATCGCCCACAGCGAAATAGCCCGCCGGATCGCGGCCCGTGCGCTTGGCATAGGCGGCCATGGCACCCGAGACGATGCTGTCTCCCGGTGCGCCGAAGTAGAAAGGAAAAGCCGCACCATAGTGATCCTCGTCGATCGAACGACCGGCTTCGGCGGCGGCAAGCTTGATGGCGGCAACGACACGGCCCGATTCGACAGGGCCATCGGCGCCACCCTGCCAGCCGGTGCCATAGCGCGCGGTGCGCCGGATCGCAGCGTCGGAGGAACCGCCGATCCACATCGGCAGGTCGGGCTGCGCCGGCTTGGGCGAGATCGACGCACCCGTCAGGCGATAGTATTTGCCGGCAAAGTCGACGCTGTCCTCGCGCCACAACCGGGCAATGATCTCAAGACTCTCGTCGGTGCGCCGGCCGCGTGTTTTCGTGTCGATGTCGAGCGCCGTCCATTCCGGCCCCAGCGGGCTGCCAATGCCGAAGGCCGGCAGCAGGCGGCCCTCCGACAGCACATCGACAGTGGCGCATTGCTTGGCCAGCAGCACCGGGTCGCGCAGCGCCAGCGACACGACATTCATGCCGAAGCGCATGCGGCGCGTGCGGCCGGCGAGAGCCGCCATCACCGCCATGCATTCGAGGATCGGCTGCTTGCTGACCAGGCGGTCGGTCTGCCACAGCGAATCGACGCCGCCTGACTCGCAGAGATCGACCCAACGCCAATAGTCGGCGGCGCCAGCAAAAGGAAATTCCATCAGACCGAGGCCGATGGCGATGCTCACGCGTACTGCCTCGCGAGCGGCGCCAGCGTGTCGAGATGGCGCAGGATCTCGTCGCGATTGAGATCGGGGATCGCCAGCAGAGCGCGCTGGATGCCGACCTTCTGATAACTGGCCAGGGCCGCCTCTTCCGGCGGCGCCCCGAAGACGGTGATCGAGAGCGTCGAGAAATCGCGGCCCTTCTCGCTGGCCAACTTCTTCAGGCGCTCGACCGCCGAGGCCGGCTCGAAGCCGGCACGCGGGCGCGGGAACCAGCCGTCGCAATAATCGACGACGCGCTTCAGCGTGTGATCGGTCTCACCGCCCAGCAGGATCGGCGGATGCGGCCTCTGCGCCGGTTTCGGGTAAGACCACACTGGATCGAAATTGACGAACTCACCGTGATACGAGGCCTCCTCCTCGGTCCACAGCGCTTTCATCGCCAGCACATGCTCGCGCATCTGCTTGAAGCGTGTGTCGTAGCGCGCGCCGTGGTTCTCCATCTCGTCGACATTCCAGCCGCCGCCGATGCCGAAGATGAAACGCCCGCCCGAGAGCTGATCGAGGCTGGCAATGGCCTTGGCGGTAACGATCGGCTCGTGCTGCGGCACAAGCAGGATGCCGGTACCGACCAGCAGCTTCTTGGTCGCCGCCGCCGCGAAGGCGAGACCAACGAAAGGATCGTGGGTATGCGAATAGCGCTTGGGCAGCTCGCCGCCACCGGGAAAGGCCGTCTTGCGGCTCAGCGGAATATGCGTGTGCTCGGGCACGAACAGCGAATCGAAACCACGATCCTCGAGCGCGCGACCCAACTCGGCCATGTCGATGCCGTAGTCGGTCGGGAAATAGAAGACACCTACACGCACGACCTGCTCCTACTTCTTGGGTGCTTCGACGTGGCCGCCGAAGCCCAGCCGCATGGCCGACAGCACCTTTTCCGCAAAAGTATGCTGCTGGCGCGAGCGAAAACGCACGAACAGCGAGGCGGCCAGTACATCGGCCGGTACCGATTCCTCGATCGCCGCCTCGATGGTCCAGCGGCCTTCGCCGCTGTCCTCGACATGACCAGAGAAGCTCTCGAGATGCGCGTCCTTGGCCAAGGCGCTCGCCGTGAGATCGAGCAACCAGGAGGTAACGACGCTACCGCGCCGCCAGACTTCGGCAATGTCCCCGAGGTCGAGGTCGTAGCGCTCGTCGGCCGGCAGCTTGGCGGCGCCGCGATGACGCATGATGTCGAAGCCTTCGGCAAAGGCCTGCATCATGCCGTACTCGATGCCGTTATGGATCATCTTGACGAAGTGACCGGCGCCGACCGGGCCGGCATGGATGTAACCGCGCTCGGCGCGCGCATCGAGATGCTCGCGGCCCGTTGTCCGCTCGATGTCGCCAAGGCCGGGCGCCAGGGCGGCGAAGATCGGATCGAGGCGCGTCACCGTTTCGCTATCGCCGCCGATCATCAGGCAATAACCGCGTGCGAGGCCCCAAACACCGCCCGAGGTGCCGATATCGAGATACTTGATGCCCTTGGGTGCGAGCTCGCGGGCGCGGCGCACGTCGTCTTTGAAGTTGGAATTGCCGCCGTCGATGATGATGTCGCCGGCGCGCATCAATCCGGCAAGCTGGTTCACCATGGCCTCGGTAACCTTGCCCGAGGGCAGCATCACCCAGACGGCGCGCGATCCCTCGCCCAGCGCCTTGACCATGTCGGGCACGGAGGTAACGGCGGTCGCGCCGTCCTTGGCCAGGGCGGCGCCGGGATCGGGATTGGCGTCGTAGACGACGCAGTCGTGACCTGCCCGCATCAGGCGGCGGACGATATTGCCGCCCATTCGTCCAAGGCCGATGACACCGATCTGCATGTTCCGTCCGTTTCCTGTGTTCCCCGTGGCGCGAGGATATCAGGCTGAGGCGGAACGGCCACCCACCATGCGCGAAATCCGCTGTGCGGCGTCGGTGACCAAGGGCGTCACGCTCTGCAACGTCAGTCCGGCATCGAGGTATTTCGGGAAAGCGACACTCAGCGCTGCCAGCACGCCACCGCTGCGGTCGCGGATCGGCGCGCCGACCGAGAGCACGCCGGGAATATTTTCCTCCGCGACGATGGCGAAGCCTTGGCGCCGCACCTTGGCCAGCGACGCGAGAAGGGCGGCGGGATCGGTGATGGTATGCGGCGTGATGGCAGCGAGCTTGCGCCCGCCCAGCAGCTTACGTGCCTCGCCACCCTCCAAAGAGGCCAGCAGCACCTTGCCGGCGCTGGTGCTGTGCAACGGCATTTCGCTGCCCGGGCTGACGCGGATGCCAACCGGACCCTCGGCCTGCACCGCCAGCAGATAGACGGCGCGGCCGCCGCGCAGGACGGAGACGAAGCCGTTGAGGCGATGATCGTGCGCCAACCGTTCCAGCTCGCGCCGCGCGGCCACCGTATAGTCGGCGCCGTGCTCGCCATGGGCGCCCAGCGCCATGGCGCGATAACCCAGGCGATAACGCGCGTTCTCAGCGTTCTTTTCGATATAGCCCCGGCTCGCCAGCGAACTGATCAGTCGCTGCACGATGGTCGGGCTGAGGGCGAGCCGACGGGCGATCTCGCGCACGCCGACATCGGCGCCCTCGGCCTCGATCGTCTCGAGGATATCGAGGCCGCGTTCCAGCGATTGCGAACCCGAAGGCCGCTTGGCATCGTCGCGCCCAGGACTGACTGCCCCTTGACCAGGGCCCGGACGCGGCTTGAGGGAGAGCGGACGCCGCATCGGCGCGCCCCTTCCATCTGGTGCTTACTTGACCTTGACGACGTCGGCCACGGTGACCTTCTTGTCGAGAACCGTGTGAAGCGCCACGTAGTGACCGGCCGAGTTGTTGTCGTCGAAGGTCACGGTCTTGCCCATGACATTGGTGAAGGTCATCTTCTTGATGGCATCCTTGATCTTCGGACCCTCGGTGCTGTTTGCATCCTTGATCGCCTGGGCGATGACGCGGATCGCGTCGTAGCCGGCCCAGCTCTGCAGATAGGGCTCCGACTTGTACTTGGCCTTGATCTTCTCGGCGAAGGCTTTGTTCTGCGGGGCGTCGATGAAGGGGCTGTACTGCCAGGCGCTGACCGACTTCTCGAGACCGCCGGCCTCGATGATCGGCTGGTTGCGCCCGCCCAGCTCGATACGGCCGGTGAAGGGAATGCGTACGCCCGCCTGCATGGCCTGGCGCAGGAAGTTGATCGAATCGCCGCCGACCTGGAAGGTGGCGATGGCATCGGGCCGGCGCTGCTGCAGGCGCGTCAGGATGGTGGTGAAGTCCGGCGCATTGGGCGGGTGGAAGTCGGTCGACACGATGCTGACGCCGGCCTTCTCGGCCACCGCCTTGAAGGCATCGGCGCCGCCGCGGCCGAAATCGGTGTCCTCGGCCACGATCGCCACGGTCTTCCAGGCTTTCTTGTTGCCGAGATAGATGCCGAGCGCGTTCATCATGTCGGCGTCGGACGGGCTGATGCGGAAGGAGTATTCGTTGCGGCCGGGGCCGGCCAGGGTGCTGATCTGCGGATTGGAGGCGATGCCGGTGACCATCGGGATCTTGGCGTCGGCGATGATCTTCATGCTGGCGAGATGGGCCGAGCTGCAATGCGCACCCTCGATCGCCACCACCTTGGCCTCGACCAGCTTGTTGGCGACGTTGACGGCCTCGGAGGGATTGCACTTGTTGTCGAGCACCATGAGCTCGAGTTTGCGGCCGAGCACGCCGCCCGCCGCGTTGATTTCCTCGACGGCGAGGTTGACGCCCCACATCTCCCATTCGGAAGCGACGGCGGCGACGCCGGTCTGCGGCGTCGAGACGCCGATGACGATGGGCTGCGCCATCGCCTGGCCGATACTGCATACGCCGGCAACCGCTGCCGCCAGCCAGAATTTCATCGTCATCGAAGCTCTCCCTCGTAGCCGTCAGTCGTACCGAATATCGGCACATCGTTTCGATAGTTGCACGTTCGCAAAATTCTTGTTTATCTGTCAACGAAGAATGGCGACGTCTGGACCGAGCTTACCCTAGTGAACCGTCTGCACCAAAATACCACCGCTGGTCCGGGAATTGCTATGCCGGGACCACGATGACCATCGACGCAACCTACCTGCTGCAGCTCACCTTGAACGGCATCACGCTGGGGCTTCTCTACGCCCTGATCGCCGTCGGCCTGTCGCTGATCTTCGGCGTCATGGAGATCATCAACTTCGCCCATGGCGAGCTCCTGATGCTGGGCGCCTTCGCCATGACCTTCGCCCTGCCGATCATGGGCTTGCTCTACTGGCCAGCGCTGGCGCTGGCCGTGCTCATGACCATGATGGCCGGGCTGGTGATCTACGAACTTCTGCTGGCGCGCCTCAAGCCCGACGAGTTCGAGCGCAGCATCCTGATCACGCTTGGCCTGTCGATCATCGTCATCCACGTCATGCAATACCTCTTCACGGCCACGCCCCGCCTGGTCGACACCCAGTATGGCTTCGGCGGCGTCGATATCGGCGCCATCCGCATTCCCTGGACGCGGGTGATTGGCGCCGGCGCGGCACTGGTGGCCTTTGGCGGGCTCTATGCCGTGCTGCGCTACACCCAGTTCGGCCGTGCCATGCGCGCCATCGCCCAGAACCGCGAGGCCGCGCTGATGGTGGGCATCCGCCCACGGGTCGTTGCGCGCAATGCCGTGGTGTTGGCCGCCGGGCTCTGCGGATTGGCCGGCGCCGCGATCTCGCCGATCCAGCTCGTCACGCCTTATATGGGCCAGTTCCTGATCTTCAAGGCCTTCGCCCTCGTCATCATCGGCGGACTGGGCAATATCCCCGGCGCCATCGTGGCGGCGGTGGCGCTCGGCCTGGCCGAGAACTGGATCGGCGGTTTCTTCGAGATCGTCTGGCAGGAGGCCGCCGTCTTCGTGATCATGATCGCCGTGGTCTTCCTGCGCCCTGATGGATTGTTCAAGCGCGGGGGCATGCGGGTCGGATGAAGCCTGCCCACCAGCTGATCGTCGCCCTGGTCGCCGCACTTCTCTTCGCCGCGCTGCCCCTGGTTACCACCTCGAACTACTTCATGGGCGTCGGCATCTCGGCGCTGATCTTCACGGTGGCCGCCGCGTCGCTCAATCTCGTCTACGGCTACACCGGCCTCCTGTCTTTTGCACAGCTCGGCTTCTGGGGCATCGGCGGCTATGCCTCGGCACTGACGGTCGTGACCTTCGGTGGCACTTTCTGGTGGGGCCTTCTCTGGGCCGCCCTGATCAACGGTGTCATTGCACTGGTCGTGGGCTATCCGACGCTGCGCACCAACCGCCACGCCTTCGTTATCGTGACGCTGACTTTCGCGCTACTGGCAACGCTGATCGCCCGCGACTGGGTCGATCTCACGCGCGGCGCACTCGGCATTCCCGACCTGCCCTCGCCTGAGGCCTTCGGCTACAAGTTCAACACCACTGGCCGCTTCTACTGGATCGCCTGGGCCTTCTCGGTGGCGATGCTGGCCTTCCTCTACACACTCTGTAGCTCGCGCATCGGCCGCACCCTGGTGGCCATCAAGCAGAACGAGCCGCTGGCGCGGGCGCAGGGCATTTCACCCATGCCCTACAAACTCGCCTCCTTTGCGCTGAGCGCTGCCATCAGCGGCGCGGCCGGCGGCGTCTTCAGCTTCCACCTCGGCATCATCGACCCGCTGTTCCTCGACTTCTATTACATGCAGACCTTCCTGATCATCGTGATCATCGGCGGTCCCGGCAGTTTCTGGGGCGTGGTGCTGGCCGGCATGGCGCTCTCGGCCCTGCCTGAGATGCTGCGCTTCTCCGCCGACTTCCGCATGATCATCTATGGCGTGATCCTGGTCGTCGCCATGTTCGTCATGCCGACCGGTGTCGCCGGCTGGCTGCGCGAGCGCCGCATCGCCCGCCTGCGGGAAGAGCTGCGATGAGCTCCATTCTCGAAGTTACCGATTTGCGCAAGGCCTATGCCGGCGTGCATGCACTCGACGGTGTCAGCTTCGCCGTCGAGGCGGGCAGCGTCACCGGCCTGATCGGCCCCAACGGCTCGGGCAAAAGCACGGCGATCGACTGCATCTCGGGTTTCCAGAAGCTCGACAGCGGCAAGGTCGTGCTGGCCGGCATCGACATCACCGGCCGTGTCGCCCATCACATCGCCCGCGCCGGGCTGATGCGTACCTTCCAGACCGTGCGCGTCTACGAACGCCTCTCGCTGCGCGACAACCTCGCCATCGCCCACCAGCAATTCGACACTGCCACCTGGGTCGACGAATTCTTGCGCACCAGGCGCTACCGCGACGCCGTCGAGGCCTCGGAAGTCCGCGCCCGCAAGCTCATCGACCTGATCGGGCTGCAACGCTACTACGAGGCCGAGGTCGGCATTCTCTCCTACGGCCAGAAGAAGCTGGTGGCATTGGCTGCCGCCCTGATGCCTCACCCGAAGATCGTCGTGCTCGACGAGCCGGTGGCCGGTGTCAACCCGAGCCGCATCCGCGAAATCGAGGAGGCCCTGCGCCAGCTCAACCAGGCCGGCGAAACCTTCCTGATCGTCGAGCACAATGTCGAGTTCATCACCAATCTCTGTCACCAGGTGATCGTGCTGAACCAGGGTCTCAAGCTGGCCGAGGGCACGGCGCACCAGATCCACAGCGATTCGCGCGTGCTCGAGGCCTATCTCGGCACGACACCGGAGATCGCCGAGGCCGAAATGCAAGCCTCCGCATGAACACTCTCGCACTCGAGCTGGTAGCCGTTTCGGCGGGCTATGGCGACAACCCGATCGTCCACGACTTCTCCGCGCGCCTCCATGCCGGCACCATCACGACGCTGATCGGCGGCAATGGCGCGGGCAAGTCGACGCTGCTGCGCGCCATCTACGGCACCAACCGGCATTTCGGCGGCCAGATCGTCTTAAAGGGCGAGACCATCGAGCGCCTGCCGCCGTGGGAGCGGCTGAAGCGTGGCGTCGGCTTCGTGCCGCAAGGCCGCTGCAATTTCCCGGCGATGACCGTCGAGGAAAATATGAAGATGGGCTGCTACACGCTGCCCGCCGCCAGGCACGCGACCGCGATAGAGCGTGTCACCAGATTTTTTCCCCTGCTGCGCACCAAATGGCACACCGATGCCGGCAATCTCTCGGGCGGCGAACAGCAGATCCTCGAAATGGCCATGGTGCTTGTCGTCGAGCCGACCCTGTTACTGCTCGACGAGCCCTCGCTCGGCCTTTCGCCCAAGATGCAGGGCGATGTCTTCGTCACGGTGCAACAGGTCGCCCGGAGCGGTGTCACCGTTCTCGTCGTCGAGCAGAACGTGCGCGGAGCGCTGCTGATTTCCGACCGGGCCCTGGTGATGGAACAGGGCCGTCTTTTCATGGAGGGGCCGGCCGCCGACGTGCGCACCGATCCACGCATCCGCCAGGCGTATCTCGGCGGCAACATCAAGCAGACAGCGGCATAGGGACGAATGGAAAAGGCAAGGTTGGCGGTCGATATCGGTGGCACCTTCACCGATCTGGCGCTGGAGTGGAACGGCAAGCGGGCCAGCGTGAAGGTGCTGACGACGCCGCGCGCGCCCGAGGAAGGCGTGCTGACCGGCATCAAGGACATCCTGAAGCTTTCCGGCGTGACGCCGGGCGAACTCGGCCTGATCATCCACGGCACGACGCTGGCCACCAATGCCATCATCGAGCGCAAGGGCGCCAGGACGGCACTGGTCGTCACCGATGGCTTCCGCGATTCGATCGAGATGGCCTTCGAGCATCGCTTCGAGCAGTACGACATCTTCATGCGCAAGCCGCCGCCGCTGGTGGCCCGCGACTGGCGCTTCGTCGTGCCCGAGCGCCTCGACGGCCGCGGCAACGTTCTGATCCCGCTGGACGAGGCCGCGGTAACGGCACTGGCGCCCAAGCTCAAGGCGGCCGGCATCGAGGCCATCGCGGTGGGCTACATGCATGCCTATCTCGATGGCAAGCACGAGCGCCGCACGCGCGATATCCTGGCCGGTCTGCTGCCCGGCGTATCGATCTCGCTCTCCAGCGAAGTGTCGCCCGAGATCCGCGAATACGAACGCTGGTCGACCGCCGTGGCCAATGCATATGTCCAACCGGTGATGGACCGCTATCTCGGCCGCCTCGATACGGCCCTGCGGGCGCAGGGCTTCACTTGCCCGCTGTTCATGATCACCTCGGGCGGTGGCCTCGCCAACCTCGACACCGCGCGCAAGTTCCCGATCCGCCTCGTCGAGTCGGGCCCGGCCGGCGGCGCCATCCTTGCAGCCGCCCTGGCGCGGCAATGCGGTCTCGACAAGGTGCTGTCCTTCGACATGGGCGGCACGACGGCCAAGATCTGCCTCATCGACAATGGCGAGCCGCAGCATTCGCGCACCTTCGAGGTGGCGCGCCAGTACCGCTTTCTCAAGGGCAGTGGCCTGCCGCTGCGCATCCCCGTCATCGAAATGGTCGAGATCGGCGCTGGCGGCGGCTCGATCGCCTCGGTCGACTCCCTCTCCCGCGTCAATGTCGGCCCGGAAAGCGCCGGTGCCGAGCCAGGTCCTGCCGCCTATGACCGTGGCGGCACCGAAGCCACTGTTACCGATGCCGACGTCGTGCTGGGCCGTCTCGATCCTAGCTACTTCGCCGGCGGCTCGATCACGCTCTCGCCCGAGAAAGCCGGTGGCGCCGTCGACAAGTCCGTCGGCACACCTCTGGGCCTTGCCCGTCTCGATGCCGCCTTCGGCATCAGCGAGATTGTCGAGGAAAACATGGCCAATGCCGCCCGCGTCCATGCCGTCGAGCGCGGCAAGGAATTGCAGGACCGCACCATGATCGCCTTCGGCGGCGCCGCCCCTATTCACGCCGCGCGCCTCGCCGAAAAGCTTGGCATCCGTCGCGTGCTGGTGCCGAGCGGCGCCGGCGTCGGCTCGGCCGTCGGCTTCCTGATGGCGCCGGTCGCCTATGAGGTCGTGCGCAGCCGCTACGTCCAACTGGATGACAGCTTCGACCCCGACTACGTGAACAGGCTCTTCGCCGAGATGCGCGCCGAGGCCGAGGCCGTCGTCAAGGCGGGCGCCCCCGACACCAGGCTGATCGAGGTCCGCACCGCCGACATGCGCTATCGCGGCCAGGGCCACGAGATCACCGTCGATCTGCCGCAGGGTCCCTTCACCACCGCTTCGCGCGACAAACTGATCGAGCTCTTCGAGACCGGCTATGCCGCGACCTTCGGCCGGACCATTCCGGGTCTGGCCTGCGAGATCATGAACTGGACGCTGCGGCTGGCCGCCGAGCAGGACGCCCAACCGATCTGCCCGCCACAGCCCGCCGATACACCCTCCAAGGCGCGCGGCAGCCGCCTAGTCTACGATCCGGCCGATCAGGACATGAAGGACGTCACGGTCTATCATCGCGCCGACCTCACGCCCGGCAGTTTCATGCCGGGCCCCGCCATCGTGGCCGAAGACGAGACCACGACCGTCGTGCCCAAGAGCTTTTCCGCGCGCATCACGCCGATCGGCGCGCTTCTGCTGGAGAAGGTGGAAACATGAGCATCAACGATCCAATGTCGCCCATTCGCCTGCAACTCATGTGGGACCGCCTGATCGCGGTCGTCGAGGAACAGGCGCTGACGCTGATCCGCACCGGCTTCTCGACCTCGACGCGCGAAGCCGGCGACTTGTCGGCGGGCGTGTTCGACCTCAGGGGAGACATGCTGGCGCAGGCCGTCACCGGCACGCCCGGTCATATCAACTCGATGGCCCGCGCGGTGCGCCATTTCATCGCCAAGTTTCCGGTCGCGACCATGAAGGAAGGCGACATCTTCCTGACCAACGACCCGTGGAAGGGCACCGGCCATCTGCACGATTTCACCTTCGTCACGCCGACCTTTCGGCGCGGCAAGATGGTGGCGATGTTCGCCAGCACCTGCCACGTCGTCGATATCGGCGGCCGCGGCATGGGTACCGACGCCCGCCAGGTCTTCGAGGAAGGCCTCTATATCCCGCTGATGCGCTTCGCCCGCGCCGGGACTGTCGACGAGACGCTGATCGAGATCGTGACCGTCAACGTGCGCGAGCCGGTGCAGGTCGTGGGCGACCTCTACTCGCTGGCCACCTGCAACGAGATCGGCTGCCGCCGCCTTGTCGAGATGATGGACGAATTCGCCATCGACGATCTCGACCGGCTGGGCAAGCACATCCTGGAGAAGTCCAAGCAGGCCTCCCTCGAGGCCATCGGCAAAGTGAAGCCCGGCATCTACAAGTTCTCGATGACAGTCGACGGCTACGACAAGCCGCTCGACCTCGTCGCCACCATGACGGTGGGCGCAACCGGCATTGATGTCGATTTCACCGGCACCTCGGGCGTGTCGCCTTACGGCATCAACGTGCCGGTCTGCTACACCGAGGCCTACGCGTCGTTTGGCGTGAAGTGCATCGTGGCGCCCAAGGTGCCGAACAACGAGGGCTCGCTCTCGGTGATCCGCGTCACGGCGCCCGAGGGCTGCATCCTCAACGCCAAGCATCCCTCGCCCGTCGCCGCCCGCCACGTCACCGGCCAGATGCTACCCGACGTCATGTTCGGCTGCCTGCACCAGGCGATGCCCGACGGCGTGCCGGCCGAAGGCACCTCCTGCCTGTGGAATCTCTTCGCCCTTGGCGGTCCCGGCCGCACCGACGGCGATCCGGCCGAAACGGTCAATGCCATCCCCTTCACGGTGATGAGCTTCCATGCCGGCGGCACCGGCGCGCGCCCCGGCGCCGATGGGCTCTCGGCCACGGCCTTCCCCAGCGGCGTCAAGAACGTGCCGATCGAGGTCAACGAGGCGGTGTCGCCGATCCTCGTCTGGCGCAAGGAATACCGCCAGGATTCCGGTGGTCCGGGCGAGTTCCGCGGCGGCCTGGGTCAGATCATGGAAGTGGGCACGCTCGACGACGCCCCCTTCGCCCTCAGCGCTTACTACGACCGTATCGACCATCCGCCGCGCGGCCGCGAAGGTGGCCACAACGGCATGGCCGGCACGCTGACCTTGCAGTCGGGCGGCAAGCTGCGCGGCATGGGCCAACAGACCATCGGCAAGACCGACCGCGTCATCATTTCGGCGCCGGGCGGCGGCGGCCTCGGCAATCCGCGCAAGCGCGCCATCGAATCGGTGGTGCAGGACGTCCGCGAAGGCTTCATCTCGGCCGAAGCAGCGAAGCGCGACTACGGCGTCGCGGTTGGCGCCGATGGCTCGGTCGATACCGCCGAAACCCGGAAGCTGCGCGCGCTCGCGGCCGAATAAGGAGTCCTAACGATGCGCGTCAGTGCCGGTTTGCCCACGGGCATGGAAGGTCTCACCTACCCCATCCCGTTCTCCGATCCCGAGAACGTCATCAAGATTGCCCAGGCCGCCGAGAAGTTCGGCTACGACTCGGTCTGGGGCAACGATCACATGACGACCCAGAACTACGTGCGCGCCGAATTCCCGGTGCCACCGCGCTTCTGGGAGCCGCTGATCACCTATGCCTTCGTGCTGTCGGAGACCAAGACCCTCAAGGTCGGCACCGGCGTCATCGTCCTGCCGATGCGCCACGACATCGTCGTCTTCGCCAAGCAGGTCGCCACGCTCGACCATTTCGGCAAGGGCCGGCTCGAACTGGGAGTCGGCATCGGCGCCTATCGCGAGGAATTCAAGGCGCTGCAGCCCGACGCGAAAATTGATCGCGGCGACATCGTCGACGAGGGCCTGCAGGCGCTCAACCTGCTGTTCAAGGAGCGCGTCGCAAGCTTCGACGGCAAATACTACAAGTTCAAGGACGTCGAGCTCTTTCCCAAGCCCTACCAGAAGAAGCTGCCGATCTATGTCGGCGGCAACAACGAGAACAATATCCGCCGCGCCGTGAAATGGGCCGATGGCTGGCTGCCCGCAGGCATGCATGTCGACCGCGTGCGCGCAGGCGTGAAGATGCTCCGCGAGGAAGCCGAGAAGGCCGGCCGCGACTGGCGCACCATCGAGGTCTGCCCGCAATTCGTCGTCCATCTCGGCAAGACGCACGAGGCCGCGGTCGAGAATTTTCGCAAGAGCCAGATGAACAAGCACATGATCTCGCTGGCCAAGTCGACGCTGAAGGGCCAGGGCACGGCGACGCACGAGGAAATCAACCTGATCGGCACGCCGGCCGAAGTCGTGGAGAAGGCGCTGGCCTTCCGCGAGGCTGGCGTCACCCATCTGCTGGGACTCTACTTCGCCGCCAACTCCGTGCCCGAGCTGCTCGACCAGATGCAGCTCTTCGGCGAAGAGGTCACGCCGAAGGTGAAATGACCGTCTTGGCGAACCATTCCATTTGATCCTCGAACTCGGCGATGGTGTTCGCCGGGATCATGAGGGCGCAGGCATGGTCGACGCCGATGGCGGCGAGGCCGGCCACTTTCTCGCGCAGCAGCTCGGGTGAGCCCACGAGATTGGCAACCACCTGCTTGGAAAGATCCCGGCCCGTATAGGCCAGCGACTTCCGATGATGGACCAGGCCCGAGGCCATGTAGATGCGTTCGGCCTCTTCCGGTGTTTTGGCAATGGTCATCGAGAATTGCGGCGCGATCTCGATGGCGGCGGGATCACGGCCTAACTCGGCGGCGCGTGCCTTCAGCGACTTGATGCGCTCCTCCAATTCCGGCCACGGACGCCAGCCCGGCAGCCAGCCGGTGGCGAGTTTCGCCGCGCGCTCGACATTGGCGAGGTTGTGGCCGCCGACCCAGAAGGCGAACGGATTCTGCAGCGGCTTGGGGAACATCTCCATATCGCGGCAGGCGTAATATTTGCCCTGATGCGTCACCTTGGTCTCGGTGAACAGCCGCTGCATCAATTCGATGCCTTCGTCGAGCATCTCGCCGCGCTGCGCCGTAGCCGAGATGCGCGGCGCCCAGGCCTCGAACTCCTCGCGATAGGCGCCGACACCGACACCCAGGATCAGCCGGCCGCCCGAAAGCTGATCGATGGTCGCGGCCGTCTTGGCCAGCCAGAAGGGATCGCGCATCGGCGGAATGGCGACAGCAGTGCCGACCTTGAGTGTCGTCGTCGCCGCAGCGCAGAACGACAGCACCGTTAGGATCTCGTAGAAATTGGGTGGCTTGCCGGGAAAGAGATCGCTCACGTATTTCTGCGTCGTGATGTGATCGTTGCCCCAGACCGAGTGATAGCCGAGCTGCTCGGCTTTCTTGGCGAGGCGCACGAAATCGGCAGGCTCGACGAAGGGGATGGGGTACATCACGCCCTCGAAGCATGTCGGCAGGCTGATGCTGAATTTCATGCCGTCTCTCCCCGCGCTGCCTTGAGTGCCGCCGCGATCGAGGGTGCATCATCCATGCCACCCAGGATCACCTCGTCGAGGCCGAAGGCCCGGTATTCCTCGAGCCGTGCCTTCACTTGCGCGGGCGTCCCGCAGGCCGCGTGACGGCGCACGACATCGTCGCTGACGAGGCGGTCGACCTCGCTCCAGTTCTCGCCCGCATAGGCTGCCGCCAGTGCCGTCTGGTCGAGTGTCGCACCGCCGAGGCGAATGTTCTCGGCATGATGCGCGCCGCGCAACACGAAGCCGATGGGTCGGCGGATCGGATCGATGCCCTGCTTTTCGGTGGCGCCGAGCTTGGTGTAGACGATGCCGTACTTGCCGAAAGCGCGTTCGCCGCCGCCCGAGGCCGCCTGTTCGATGCAGGCCTTCACGAAAGGCGGCGAGGTCGCGGCTGAGATCAGCACACCCTCGGTCTCGCAGCCGGCCAGTTGCAGCATCTTGGCGCGCGAGGCGGCAATCACGATGGGCACCTTGCGGCCGCCATTGACCAGCCGCCGCCCAGCCAGATGAAAAACCTGGCCGTCGAAATTCACCATCTCGCCAGCCAGCAACGCGCGGCAGATCTTCACCGTTTCACCGATGGTCACCAAGGGCTTCGTGGCCTCGATGCCCGCCGCCTTGAGATCGGCCGGCGCGCCGGCGCCGAGGCAAAGCATGACGCGGCCGGGATACATCTCCTCCAGTGTCGCCGCCGCCATGGCGATGAAGACGGGATGCACTGAGTAAGGGCTCATCGCCATCAGCGCGATCTTGATGCGCTTGGTGGCGCCCAGCGCCAATGCCGCCATGGTGATGGGATCGCGCAGATAGAGGTGACAGGCCATCCACAGCGTCGAGGCGCCGCCCGCCTCCGCCGCTTGCGCCTGCGCCGGGATATCGGCGATGGGCGCGCGGCCATCCATCGAGATGCCGAACTCAGCCATGGGTGAAGCCGTATGTGTTCTTGAGCGCGCCCAGCAACTCGGTCAGCCCGCCCGTCACGAGGGGCGGTTCGGGCAACGATTGCTCGATGGGCCCGGGATCCTTGAGGCCGGCGGCGGTCAGCAGCGCCACGCAGCGCTCATGCGGTGCGATGGTGCCTTCCGCACGCAGACGCTCGATGGCGGCGAAGGGCGCGGCCGACGACGCCTCGGGCCAGATGCCTTCCTTGGCCGCCAGCGTCACCACCCAGCGCCGCAGATCCTCGTCGCCGATGGCCACGGCGGCACCGCGCGAGCGGCGCAGCACGTCGAGACCCTGCACAGTTGCTTGCGCCGCGCCGATGGAGGTGGCGATAGAGGGTGTGTTGCGTGGCACTTCCGGCGGCAGGGCATCGCCACCCGCCAGGGCGGCAGTGAGCGAGCCCGAGACTTCGGCCGCGACGAAACGCGGCGTGCGGTCGATCCAGCCCAGAGCCTTGAGCTCCTCGAAGCCCTTCCACATGCCGTAGAGGGCATCGCCGTAGCAGACCGGCAGCACGCACCAGTCGGGCGGTTGCCAGTCGAAGGCCTCGGCGATTTCGTAGGCGATGGTCTTGTAACCTTCCATGCCATAGGGATTGCTGCCCACGACGGGGCCGAAGAAAGGCGAGGTCGGATACCAGCCGAATTCGCGTACGCCCAGCGACTGCAAGCGCCAGCGGTCGGCCTTGTCGGTGACCTTCACCACCATGGCGCCATAGGCCCGCATCTGCAGCACCAGCGGCCCGGCCGAACCGACGAAAGTAAAGACGACGCAGGGAATGCCGGCCTTGGCGGCATAGGCAGCGGCAGCGGCGCCAGCGTTTCCCGAAGAACTCGACGCGATGGTCTTCGCGCCAAAGCGCTTGGCCATGGTCAATGCGCCCGATGCGAGGCGATCCTTGAACGACCAGGTCGGATTGCGCGACTCGTCTTTGATCCAGACATCGCCGAGGCCCAGCGCTGGAGCGGGCAACAGCGGTGTATTGCCCTCGCCCAGGGTCACGGCCTCGTCGGCCGATGCCGCGAGGAATTCCTGCCAGCGCCACATCGAGGCCGGCCGATGGCGGCGCGCATCGCGGTCGGCGCCGGTACCGGGAGGCGTGTCGTAGGCGACGGTGAGGTTGGCGGGAGCGCCGGCGGCACGGCAGACCGCGCAGTCATCGGCGAAACGGTCGACCGCATAGCGGGCCGCGCAATGGACACAAACAAGTGCAGTGGGAACTGACATATCGAAGCGCAGGTTGGCGTTCGCGGATCGGGGCGTCAACCGGTGGAGAATCTAGGGCGCAACGGTCATGTCCACGATGCGGGCCTTATGGGCGTAGATGTCGATCTTCGACCACATCCGCGCCAGCGCGACGGCATTGGCTTCAGCCTCGCTGGCATAGGGACCATGCCAAGCCATGGTTTCAGGCAATGGCGTGTTCCAGTTCGCCCGGCCGTTTTCGATTGCGTACTCGGCCTCGAACACGAACCACATTGCTCACTCCCGCTGAACTGCCGCATCATCGCCTGCCCTTGCGGGCTTGTCGCTGTGTCATCGTAACGAACCGGGACAAACGCTGCGCGGCATAGTATTTGCGTCGTTCTGGAAGTGGAGAAAGCTCATGCCCGTTAAGCCGTTTCATATCGCCTGGTTCTTGCAAGGCTCGAGCGTGCAGGCTTGGGGCGAACCCTGGACCGGCCACATCGGCACGACCTGGGAGCAGCCGGAATTCTTCCTCGACATGGCGCGCAGCCTCGAACGCGCCTGCTTCGACTACATCCTGCTGGAAGACTCGTCCTATGTCGGCGAAAGCTTCGGCGGCTCCAACGAGATCTACCTGAAAAACGGCCTGTCGGTACCACGGCAGGATCCCTCGGTGGTGGCGGCGCTGATGACGCAGGTTACCTCGTGCATCGGCATCGTTCCGACTTTCGGTACATACGCCTATCATCCCTATCTGCTGGCCCGCCTCATCGCGACTCTGGATCAAGTCTCGGCCGGACGCATCGGCTGGAACGCCGTCACCGGCAGCTCCGATTTCGCGGCGATGAACTTCGGCATGGACGGCATGCCCGAGCATGACCTGCGTTACGACATGGCAGATGAATACATGGAAGCCGTGCGCGGTCTCTGGGGTTCGTGGGAGCCCGGCGCCATCATCGCCGACCGCAAGAACGGCGTGCTGGTCGATCACACCAAGGTCCATGCCGTGAACTATTCCGGCAAGTTCTACAAGACGCGCGGACCGCTGAACTCCGGTCCCGGTCCGCAAGGCCAGCCGGTCATTGCCCAGGCTGGCGGTTCGCCGCGCGGACGGAAGTTCGCGGCAGCTCATGCCGATACCATCGTCGTCAATATCAAGGGCATCGAGGCGATGCGCGGCTATCGCGACGACGTGCGCAAGCACATGGTGGCGGCCGGCCGCCAGCCCGACGACTGCAAGGTGCTGTTTCTCATCAACCCGATCATCGGCGAGACGATGGACGAAGCGTTGCAGCGCCGGGACAAGCGCGCCCAGCGCGGCAAGGACTACGTGCTGCAGCGACTTGCCCATCTCGGCAAAGTGACCAACATCGACTTCGGCAAGTTCGATCTCGACAAGCCGCTGCCCGATGACGTGACGACAAATGGACACCAGCAGAACCTCGACCAGTTCCGCAAATTCTCCGCCGGCCGCTCCATCCGCGCGACCATGGAGGCCTTCAATGCCGTCGATCTGTCGATCGACCTCGTCGGTACCTGCGATTCGATCGCCGAGCGCATGGGCGAGGTCATCGAGCAGGTGGGCGGCGACGGCTTCCTGTTCTCGATGCCCAACGTCAACCGCCGTACCCTGGCCGAGATCGAGGACGGACTGGTGCCAGCGCTGCAGGACCGTGGCCTTGTGCGCAAAGCCTACGAGCACAAGCAGTTCAGGGACAATCTTCTCGCCTTCTAGCCGGCAGGCCTGACGGGGCGTTCCAGCCCGAGGTGATCGCGCAGCGTGATGCCGGTATAGTCGGCCCGGAACAACCCGCGTTCCTGCAGGATCGGCACCACGTGGTCGACAAAGGCGTCGAACTGGCCGGGAAAGAAGGGCGGCATGACGTTGAAGCCGTCGGCGGCACCGGCGCGAAACCAGCTCTCCAGCGTGTCGGCGATCCGAACCGCGTCGCCGATCAGCAGGAGATGGCCGCGCGCCGCGGCCACACGATAATAGAGTTCGCGCAGGGTCAGGCTCTCGCGCCGCGCCATGGCCAGCAGCAGGGTGGCGCGGCTCTTAAGAGCCTCGGTCTCAGGCAGGTCGGGGACGGGCCTGTCGAAGGGATGGCCGACATATCGGCGCCCAGACGCTCCGACAGGACCGTGAAGGCTTGCGCGGTATCGATGTTGCGGTTGAGTTCGCTGAAGATCGCCTGCGCCTCCGCCTCGGTCCGGCCGATCACGGGAAAGACGCCCGGCATGACCAAGGCGCTACCTGCCTTGCGGCCATACTGGATCAGCTGCGCTTTGAGGCCGTCGTAGAAGGTCCGCGCCTCGTCAAGATCGTTCTGCGCGGTGAAGATCACATCGGCGATGCGGGCTGCCAGCGCTTGCCCGGGGCTGACGATCCGGCCTGGATCAGCACCGGATGGCCTTGCGGAGAACGCGGCACGTTGAGTCCGCCCTGAACGGTAAAGTACTTGCCTTTGAAGTTGGGGATTCGCAGGCTGCCCGCACGCATGAACGTCCCCGCCTTTTTGTCGGCGATGAAAGCGTCGTCGTCCCAGCTGTCCCAGAGCAGCCGGCAGGCGTCGACGAATTCCTCCGCCATGGCATAGCGCTCGGCATGCGGCGGATGCTGGCGGCCGAACACGGCGCTCGACTTGGCATAGGCCGTCGTCACGACGTTCCATCCGGCCCGCCCATCCGACAGATGGTCCAGCGAGGCGAAGCTGCGTGCCAATTGATAGGGCTCGGCATAAGTCGTGGATCCCGTGGCCGCCAGGCCCAGGTGGGTGGTGGTCATCGCCAAGGCCGAGAGCAGAGTGAGCGGCTCGAACTTGCCGATGGTCGAGGGGTGCTCGTCGTAACCGGTGGCGAAGCCGTCGCCCAGGAAGAACATGTCGAACTTGCCGCGTTCGGCCGTGGCGGCGATGTGCTTCATCAGCGCGAGATTGGGACTGCCGGAAATGGCGTCCGGGGGACGCCAACCGGCAACATGATGGCCCGGCGTTTGTACGAAGACACCGAGACGCATTTGACAGCCTTGATCCACGCCTTTCCTCACACGGAACACCCGATATTGCGAGGAATGCTTACTTCATTTCTCTCTCGGGGTATCGTGCCTTCCCGTCGTTGAAAGCGCGAGGAGCCGCAAAGCTCGACATGACCGTGCCACCCGGGACAAACCCGTCGCGGCGCGCCACGAAGCGGCCCAGCGGCCAGATCGTGCTGGCGGGATCAGAAGTCGAACTTTCACGCCTTTCCATCCAGGCATTGATCGGTCTCGTGGCGCGCCTCGATCAGGCCCGTCGCCGGGTCTATCTCGCGGACCTTGACCTTGCCAGCGTCGCCGATACCGTGGGACTGGCTGCCCTCGAATCGGTCTGGCGCGACCCCGAGTTTACGACAACGTCATCGGCGTCGACGGCCAACGCGGCATCAGAGCCATGTCGACTTCGCAAGCGACGGGCATCCCGCGCGAGACAGTGCGGCGCAAACTGAAGAAGCTGGTCCAGGATGACTTCATTGTCGAAAAGACCCGCGGCCGCTACGTCATCAAGCCGGGGTACATGCAGAAGCCGGAGATCACCGAGGTTGGCGTCGGCACCATCCGGCAGACGATGCGATTCATAAACGAATGCGTCGAACCTGGGCTGATCAAGTGGGGCGACAAGCCGGAACTACCGAAATCGTAAAATGGGGAACTGGCGTTCCATGAGCACACGTTTTCGACGGACAGAACCTGCAGCCAAAGCCCGCTCTGCCGAGCGTCTGTCCGTGCGCAAGGACGCCGGCCGCCTCGAGCTCGCGGCGGGCGACGAGGTTTCGCGCCTCTTCATCATCGCCATCGGCAACCACGTCCATCGCCACGACCTCGAGCGCCGCCGCCTCTATGCCACCGATCTCGACCTCGCGGCCGTCGCCGAAACGGTCGGACTGGCCGGCGTCGACACCAGCATGCGCGACCCACACTTCCGCGATGCCCATCGCACTTTCAAAACCGTCATCGGCGTCGCCGGCCAGCGTCCAGTCAATGCCTTGTCTGTCGCCGCCGCCACCGGCATTCCGCGTGAAACCGTGCGGCGCAAGCTGAAGCGGCTGGTCGAACTCGGCTTCATCCTCCAGCAAGGACGCGGCCGCTACGTGTTGAAGCCGGGAACGCTGCAACAACCGGCGCATCTGGCGTCCTTCGACCGGGCGATCCGCGAGACCGTGCGCTTTATGAACGAATGCCTCGAACAGGGCCTCGTACAGTGGAAACGCGCGCCCGAGGAGGAGACCTGACGGCATCGGCAGGATCAAAAGGAAGATTGATCTTATCAGCCGACGGTATCGACAGGCTGGCCTTGCCATTTCTCACCAATCGCCATCAAAAATTACGGCAAGATTACAATAAATCCAACAAGTTATATGGATTTTCTCATCGAAAAATATAGAACGACTCTCTCCAGTATTGGAAAATGGGGGGGAAATCACTTGAAGTACCCATTCTGGGGTTAGAACATATTATTTTAGAGCTTTTTTTTAGGTTGGCGATACCATTAAGGAGTGTGGATACAGAAACATCCTATCAGTGGCGCCTTGCGAGATGAAAAAACCTACTGCGACTCTCTCGACCACCCCTTTCTCGAAAACGGCGCCGGATCATCGCGACCGGATCGCGCGCAAGAATGCCGAGCAGAACTCGCGGCTGTTCGCCTTTACGCTCGTGCGTTTCCTCCACAGCGCTGAAAACGCGCGGCGCCAGCAGTATGGCAACGACATCGATCTTGCCATCATCGCCGAGACCATCGCCGTCGGCGCGCTCGAGCCCAGGATACGCGATCCCGAGTTTCGCGCCCAATATGGCAGCCTGCGCGAGGACGTCGGCACGACCAGCCAGCGCGGCGTCAACGCGCTCTCGGTCGCCGCCGCCACCGGCATTCCACGCGAGACGACGCGACGCAAGATCAAGCAACTCGTCGGCATGGGCGTAATCGCCGAAAAGGAGCCTGGCAGCTACATCGTACAACCGGGCTATCTCCAGTCGGCGGCGTCGCACAAAGTACTGGCCGAACTGGAATCGGCCTTCATGCGGCTGCTGAACGACTGCCAGAACGAGACGTTCTTCGAATGGCCAGAAGCGCGGGTGGGCAAGCGAGAACCGTCCAGCCTCGCGGCGGTCGGTCCCGACGAGCAGAAATTCGACGCCACATTCACCATGGAATTTTCCGCCTGAATGTATTCTTTGGGGCGCGCTGGCGGATATCACCGCTAGGTAAAGCGCGGTAGAAGTTCCAATGGAACTGGATCTGAAGACGCTTCATCTGATCAGCGTCATCACCTGCTTCCTGGCAGGAGGATCGTTCATCCTGTCCTGGCACTATCACCGTCATCTGCCGGGATTGCGGGGCTGGGCAGTTGGACTTCTCCTGATCGGCGGCGGCGTGCTGCTTCTCGGCTTTCGCGGCACCGTCCATGAGGCGATCTCGCTCCTGCTCGCCAATATCCTGATCGTATCGGGCTTTACCGCCATCTGGGTGAGCGTAAGCCGCTTCAATACCGGCGCCCTTGCCATCGGCCGCGTCTCCCTCGTCGCCGGCGCCTTTGCCGCACTCTTCGTCGGCAACTGGCTGGCCGGAATCGGCCTGCAAACCCACCCCGTGATCGTGGCGGTGTTCCTTGGCGGGCTGTCGGTCCTGTCGAGCTGGCAGGTCGTCATCGGCGGCCGCATCGAGCCGTTGCGCAGCCGCTTGCCGACCGCCGTCGCCTTTATGCTGATGGGTCTGATTTTCATCGCCCGCGTCGTCCAAGCCACCACGCACGATCTGTCGGCGCAGGATCCCCTCCTCGCCTGGATGGCGTTCGGCGTCCTGATCTGCCTGTCGGCCCTCAATTTCGGCATGCTGATGATGGCCAACGAGCGCCTGCGCAATCGCTACGAACTGCTGGCCACCACCGACGAACTCACGGGGCTCCTGAACCGGCGCAGCCTGATGGAAAAGGGCGAGCGTCTGGTTCATCGCACCCTGGCCGGCGGCACCGCCGTCTCCGTGCTGCTGCTGGACCTCGATCATTTCCGCGAGGTCAACCGCCGGCATGGCCACGAGGGCGGCGACAATACGCTGAAGGCCTTCGCCGATTTCCTGCAGGAGCAGATCCGCCCGACCGATCTCGTCTGCCGTTATGGCGGCGAGGAGTTCTGCGTCATCCTGCTCAACGCCGACATAGCGCAGGGCAAGCAGGTCGCCGAACGGTTCCGCGCCGATCTGGAGGCCTTGCCGATCCGTGTCGGCGGACAGACCATCAACATTACGGTCAGCATCGGCGTGGCGGCGGTGGAACAGAACGACCTGCGCGGCGCCATTCGCAACGCCGATGGCGCGCTCTATCTGGCCAAGGGTCTGGGCCGCAATCGCGTGTGCCCTTGACTTGAGGACGGGCCCCGAAGGGCGTGGCCGTCTAGATGTTTAGTCCCGGCATTTTCTGGAGCGGGTTTAAGATGAATCGTTCTGGCTCATTGGTCCATATCTTGCAGATGTACTCATAGGGAGTTAGCCCCTTGAGGGTCTTGAGGCGCTTGGCAAAGTTGTAGGCGGTGACG
>JBBRFD010000035.1:0-31270 GCA_038224985.1 Reyranellales bacterium | reverse complement strand
GGTGGACGACCGGCCGGTCGTCGTCGCCTGGGGCTACGAGACCGAGTCGGCGCCGGTGGTGATGCCGACCGCCGTGGCGCCCGTGCCGCCGCCCGCACCGCCACCCGCGCCAACACCCGCGCCAACATCGACGACGCACGTCTCCGTCCTCGAACCCCGCCCCGCCCTGCCCGTCTCCACCGCCCGCCCCGTCGCCGGCATCATCCCCTGGGCACGGACGCTGGCCATCGCGCTGCCGCTCCTGCTCCTTCTCGTGGGCAGCACGTACCTGCTGCGCGGCTGCCTGCCGCAGGACCCGGCACTGCACGTCGCCACCGAGGAATCGACGATCGCCCGGCCGCCTGCGCCTCCCAGAACGGCCGATCCCCTGCCCGTGCTCAAGGCCGCCCTGTCGAGCGAGGAAGCGCGCGAGCAGGCGCTGAAGCGCGAGATCGCCGCCATCGAGGCCGAGCTGAAGAAGCGCATCGCCAACTGCAAACCGCCGGAAGCGCCCAAGCCGCCGCCGCAGGTCGCCGTCGCCCCGCCGCCGCCGGTTCCCCTGCCGACACCGCCGCCGCAGGCCACCCCCCGGCCGCCGACGCCCGCGCCCGCACCGCCGCGTCCCGCGCCGCCCAACGACGGCAAGCTGCGCCTGCCGGCGCCGACCAACGACATGTCTTTCATGTCGGGCTGCTGGCGCACCGATCCCTTCCAGCACGAGCGCGGCTATCCCTCGGGCGTCTCGACCTATTGCTTCGACAACAACGGCAACGGCCAGCTCGAATGGCGCCGCGGCCGCACCGCCTGCCGTACGCGGGCGCAGGCGCGCTTCGAGGGCTCGGCCATGCGGGTGCGCGACGGCGATTCAAGCTGCAACGACGGCTCGCGCTGGTATGCCGACTCGCTGATCTGTCAGCGCGGCGCCGACAACGTCGCGCAGTGCTCGGGCCGCTCCCAGGGCGGCACCTTCGGCCCGACAAGCTGGACCGTAAACCTGCACAAGCTCAATTGAAGGTCGGTGGCCCTGCCTGCCAAGTGATCTGCCGGCTAATGGATCCGCTTGCTCAGGCGCGTGATGCGATCGCGGATCAGAAGCTTCTGCTTCTTGAGATTGCAGATCGCGTCGTCGTCGGGGTGAGGTCGCAGCGTCTCCTGGGAGAGCTTCTGCTCGAGAGTGGCGTGCTTGGCTTTCAGCGACTCTATGTAGTCCGTCGTACTCATTGGCAAACCTCCGAGCTGATAGGACCGCCAAATTCTGGACCGGTGTTTTTGCCGAGTCACGCGCGAATCTCTCCGACTGCCGAATTTTTCCACAAAGGCTAGAATGGTCAGCATGGCTGAACCAGAAAGACTGATCATCGGCATCTCCGGCGCCTCCGGCGTCATCTACGGCATCCGATTGCTGCAGGCCTTGAAGAAGCTGCGGGTCGAGACGCATCTCGTGGTCACGCGCACGGCGGAAATCACACTCGCCCATGAAACCGATCTCAAGGTCGCGGCGTTGCATGAGATGGCCGATGTGACCTACCGGCCCGACGACCTCGCCGCCGCCCTCTCCAGCGGGAGTTTCCGCACTTCGGGCATGTGCATTGCCCCCTGCTCCATGCGCAGCCTGGGCGAGATCGCCAACGGCATCTCCAGCAACCTGCTGACCCGCGCCGCCGATGTCGTGCTCAAGGAAAAGCGCAAGCTCGTGCTGATGGTGCGCGAGACGCCGCTGCACTCCATCCACCTGCGCAACATGGCGACGCTCTCCGACATGGGCGCGGTGATCGCGCCACCCGTGCCCGCCTTCTACAATCGCCCGAAGACGCTGGACGACATCATCGACCACACGGTCGGCCGCCTGCTCGACCTGTTCGATCTCGACACCGGCGACGTGAAGCGCTGGAGCTAGAAGTGAAGCGCTGGAGCTAGAGGCCGACGGCCCTGTCGACTTCCCCACGCGGCAAACCGGGAAACGCTCCCGCGGCCAGCGTCGCCACCGCGGCACGGTCGGCGGCGTCGGGCGTGACACACAGGCACACGGCATAGACGCCGAGGTTGCCGACCGCCGCCCGCAGGCGCTTCTCGACCGGGCGGTCGCGGTCGGCGGGCGGATTGTAGAGGCTGGCGAGCTTGAGCTGCTCGGCATGCTCGGCGGCCAGTTCGGCATCGGCGACACGGCGGCGGGCTGCTTCGACGGTCTCGGGGAGAGCGGCGTTCCAGGGCTTGTCCTTCAGCAGCTTCCGCACCGTGCGCAAGGGCCGCACGATCTCGCTCTGCCAGGCGTCGCTCACCTTGAGAATCGCCCGCAACCGCTCGGCCGTCAGCGTCGGCCGGCCCGAGGCGCCCAGCCAGCAACAAAACAGCAATATGTTCACGTCGCAGCCGCGCCGGTCCTGCAGGTCGAGGCAGGCCGTGGCGACGCCGTCGCGGGCATAGATCTCCAGCGAGAAGTTCCAGAAAGGATGGGGAAGAAAGTCGGACAATCTCTTTCCTTAAAGCGGTCGAAGGGGTACACGGCCCGCAGTCGACTGACTAGGGTGGCGTGGCTAGAGTGCCGTCAAATGGTGAATGATCTCAACGCGGACCCCGCGCTCGACAAGCCGGCGATCGAGGCCAAGCTCGATATCCTGCGCAGCGAGCACCGCGACCTCGACGAGGTCATCGACCGCCTGATCGAGAAGCCGCCGTTCGACCAGCTCCAGCTCCAGCGCCTGAAGAAGCGCAAGCTCGGGCTCAAGGATCAGATCATCAAGCTGGAAAGCCAGCTCATTCCCGACATAATCGCCTGATGGCCAAAGCAGCAACCAAGCGACCCGCCGCTCGTCCCGTCGTCGGCATCATCATGGGCAGCCAGTCCGACTGGACGACCATGAAGCACACTGCCGATACGTTGGAAGCGCTGGGCATCGCCTTCGAGACGCGCATCGTCTCGGCCCATCGCACGCCGCAGCGCCTGGTGAGCTACGCCAATGGCGCCAAGGGACGTGGCCTCAAGGTCATCATCGCCGGCGCCGGCGGTGCCGCCCATCTGCCCGGCATGACGGCTGCCATGACGCCGCTGCCCGTGCTCGGCGTGCCGGTCGAGAGTGCGGCGCTCAAGGGCATGGATAGCCTGCTCTCCATCGTGCAGATGCCGGCCGGCATTCCCGTCGGCACGCTGGCCATCGGCCGCGCCGGCGCCATCAATTCCGCACTTCTGGCAGCTGCCATCGTGGGCCTTGGCGATTCGAAGGTCGCGTCAGCGCTCGACGCCTGGCGCGCCCGCCAGACCAAGGCCGTGGCCGCAGCGCCGTCGGACGACGCAGCGCCTCACCGCTAGACATGACTCCTTCCACCGTCCTGCCGCCGGGCTCGACCATCGGCATCCTGGGCGGCGGCCAGTTGGGCCGCATGATCGCCATGGCGGCCGCACGCCTTGGCTACAAGTCGGTGATCTTCGCCCCCGAGGAAGACCCGCCGGCCACGCAGGTCGCGGTGCGCCAGGTGCGCGGCGGCTACGACAATCGCGAGGCGCTCGCCCGCTTCGCCCAGGGCGTCGACGTCATCACCTTCGAATTCGAGAACGTGCCCGAGGCCGCCGTCATCTTCTGCGAGGGCCTGAAGCCCGTGCGGCCCGGCGCCAAGGCCATCCACTACGCCCAGCACCGCCTGCGGGAAAAACAGTTCCTGCACGACGCCGGCATCGGCACGACCAAGCACCAGCCCGTGCGCACTGAGAAGGAACTCGCCGCCGCAAAGCTCTTCCCCGGCATCCTCAAGACCTGCACCGACGGCTACGACGGCAAGGGCCAGGCCCGCGTCGCCAACAAGGAAGAACTCGCCGCCGCCTGGGAAACCTTCGGCCGCCGCGACTGCATCCTCGAGGCGATGATCGACTTCCGGTTCGAGATCTCCGCCATCGTCGCGCGCGGTCTCGACGGCAACACCCGTTGCTTCCCCATCGGCCTGAACGAGCACCGCGACGGCATCCTGCGCACCACGACCGTGCCGGCGAAGATGCCGGCCAGAACGCGCGCGACGGCCGAAGGCTTCGGCATCCAGCTCGCCCGGCGCCTCGATCTCGTGGGCCTCGTCGCGCTGGAGATGTTCGTCACCAGGACCGGCCGCGTGCTGGCCAACGAGATGGCGCCACGTCCGCACAATTCAGGTCACTGGACCATCGACGCCTGCGCCACCAGCCAGTTCGAGCAACTCGTGCGCGCCATCTGCGGATTGCCGCTGGGCCCGGTGGATATCCTGGCGCCGTCGCGCATGGAGAACCTGATCGGCGACGAGGCCGACGACTGGCTGCGCTATCTCGCCGATCCCGCCGCGCGGCTGCATCTCTACGGCAAGGGCAGCAGCCGCCCCGGCCGCAAGATGGGCCATGTCACCTACGTGACGCCGCCTTCGACCCGCCGGAAAACCAAGACTTCGCCTGCGACTTGAGCTTCTCGATGCGCATCACATCCTCGATGCGCCGGTCGAGGAAGGCCCAGGTGGCCGAAGCCCCCTCCGAGCGGTCGTTCAGCCAGTACAGCAGCGTCGAGGACCAGACCCCGGCCAGAAGCGCACGCTTGGTGTAGAAATTGAAGTCGGTGCTGGTGTCGCCCGCCGCGTACCACAGGGCGTCGACCGTCCTGTAGAGCAGCTCCGCCCCTGTCGCGGCATTGAACGGCAAGGCCAGCAGGGCGAGCGCCCGGCGCACCGCCTCGCGCTCTCCGGCATGGCCGATGCGCAGCCGGACGGCGTTGCGGATGCGGTCGCGGATTTTCTGGGTGGCGGTTCCGGCTGCCTCCATATCGGCCACCGTCCGCCGGTCGGCCCGGGCGCTGAGCCAGCTCACCAGCCCCCGCCCGCCGCCCGGGAACAGCCGGTCCGCCTCTCCCGCAGGCAGGCCCAATTTGGCGGCAGCCGCCGCCAGCGAGGTCCGGCCGAAGCCGTCGAACACCGCCTCGGCCATGACCGCGTCGGCCAGCCGGTCGCGCAGCCCGGAATCGGGGTCGACAGCGCTGTCTGGGAGGGGCTCGGACGGCGATTTATCTGTATCCATGGGGGTAATATAAGCCCCGAACGGGGGGTTCCCAAGGGTTCTACCCTGTGATACCAACCGCACCTCTCAAGGGTCGGGCGTCAGTCCGGCCCGGGTTAAGCTTGGAAGGAAGCGATCGAAGTGCAGGTTCTCGTCCGCGAAAACAACGTCGATCAGGCGCTCCGCGTCCTGAAGAAGAAGATGCAACGCGAAGGTATCTTCCGCGAGATGAAGCTCCGCCGCAATTACGAGAAGCCCTCCGAGCGCCGCGCGCGCGAAAAGGCCGAAGCCATCCGCCGCACCCGCAAGCTGATGCGCAAGCGCATGGAGCGGGAAGGCTACTAGTCCTCATCCTGCTTCGAGCCAAGCGACAACCCCCGGCATCCCCGGGGGTTTTTGTTTGTCAGGTCGTCAGCAGCGAAGCGATCGCCTCTTCCAACTCGCGTACATCGGTCACGACCGCGTCGGGAATTTGCGCAATTCCGGCAGGTCGTTGCTTGCGATACCTGCCGGTCCGGAACTGGATCGTCGCCATGCCCTTGGCCTTGGCGGGCGCGATGTCCTTGTCGAGGCGGTCACCGACGAAGATGCACTCGCGCGGCGGCACCTCGAAGTCGCGCTCGAACATTTCCGCAATTCCGGCACGTGCCAGACGGTCCCACCTCGCGCCAGCCACCCCGAGCGTCAGCCCCTGCCCTCGCAGGCGCTTCAGCAGGCCGTCGATCTCGGGACGCAGCTGGAAAGCATCGAGCTGGCCGGTCATCGCCTCGACGCGCTGGCGCACGCGCGCCATCGACACCGGCTCGCCGCCGCACAGCGTCTCGATCATGTGGTGGTGAACGTCGGCGGCGAAGGCCGCGACCGCCCGCTCCGAGGCTTGCTCTATGGTCTGCTGATCGACGCGGATACCTTCCATGCCGCAGGCCGAGGCGATGGCGCCGTCGACCGCGATCTCCCAGGCGAATTCCAGATCGAGCGGACCGCCGACGTCGAAGAGGACGGCGGTGCGCGTCACATGAGATAGGGCAGGCAGCCGGTCTCATCGAGCACCGGGTCGAGGCGCCGGCGAACCTCGGCCGGCAGCGCCACCCGCTTCTTGCGCAGGGTATCGTGGCATTTGCCCTGGTAGCGGTACGGTGCCTGGGCATAGGGCCGCCCCTGAATATCGAGCGTCACCTCGGCGGCGCCGTCCTGCAGAGCCCGCGTGTTGGCCGCCAGGAACGGCAGATAGGTCTCGCCGCAATGGCAGAGCAGCGCCCTGACGCCCTCCGGCAGGCCTGCCGCCGGATCGAGCCAGGCGCCTTCGATGCCCGAGGCGTCATCGAGGCGCAGCAGCCAGCAATAGACATCGATCGCGCGCGCCCGCATCTCGGCCATGGGCGTTGGATCGACCGAGAGGATCTGGAGCTGGCCGTAGAGGCCGAAGTCCGCCAGCGACGGCCGCGAGCCAAAGAGGAACGGGACCGTGCGCAGATGGCGGTCGAGCGTGTCGAGCACGAAGCGGTAGCTGTCCTCGATGACCGGCCGGTTCTGCTCGGTGCAGCCCACCATTGCCATGCGGCCGACCTGCCGGTCGTTGAAGGCCTGCTTGTCGGCCCGCCGTTCGTCCGCAGCGAGGGTCGGATTGCGCGACGTGACGATCCAGTCTTGCGCGAAGGCGCGATCCGCCGCGTAGAACCAGCGGTAATGGAACATCATCTTGGTCGCCCACTCGTCGGCGAAATCCTCGAGCAGGTCGCTGAGATAGGCTTGCAGCGGATCGTCGGGAACGATCGAGCGCTCGCCGGGATGCTCACGCTCCAGTGCATGAGCGAGCGGCGTCGAATCGTTCATCATCCGGCCGTCGGGGAAGCGCAATACCGGGATCACGGGCGGCAAGCCGGCGGCCACCGCCACATCGCGCGGAAAACCTGCCGCCTTCCACACGAAAGGGATGCGGCGATAGCGCATGATCGCCCGCACCTTCACCGAATAGGGCGAAGGATCGAAGCCGTGAAGGATGTAGCCAGCGGTCACGGCAACCTCCGTAGTCCGCGAATCTAGTGCATCGCTTCCAGCGACTTCACGATGTTCTCGCACATCACCTTGGCGTCGGCGAAGAGCATCATGGTGTTGTCGCGGAAGAACAGCTCGTTATCGACGCCGGCATAGCCCGAGGACATGCCGCGCTTGATGAAGAGCACGGTCTGCGCCCGCTCGACGTCGAGGATGGGCATGCCGTAGATCGGGCTCTTCGGGTCGGTCTTGGCCGCCGGGTTGGTGACGTCGTTGGCGCCGATGACGAAGGCGACATCGGTCGAGGCGAAGTCGCGGTTGATGTCGTCGAGTTCGAAGACGTCCTCATAGGGTACGTTGGCCTCGGCCAGCAGCACGTTCATGTGACCCGGCATGCGGCCGGCCACGGGATGGATGGCGTAGCGCACGGTGACGCCTTCTTTCTTCAGCAGGTCGGCCATCTCGCGCAGCGCGTGCTGGGCCTGCGCCACCGCCATGCCGTAGCCCGGCACGATGATGACGGAGCTGGCGTTCTTCATCAGGAAGGCCGCGTCCTCGCCAGAACCCGACTTGACCGGCTTGTCGTTCTTGACCGCCGGGCCGCCCGCCGCGCCGCCGGTGTCGGTGCCGAAGCCGCCCAGAATGACGTTGAAGATCGAGCGATTCATGCCCTTGCACATGATGTAGCTCAGGATCGCGCCCGAGGAGCCGACCAGCGCGCCGGTGACGATCAGCGCCGTGTTGCCCAGGGTGAAGCCGATGCCGGCCGCCGCCCATCCCGAATAGGAATTGAGCATCGAGACGACCACCGGCATGTCGGCACCGCCGATCGGCAGGATCAGCAGGAAACCCAGCGCCAGCGACAGCACGATCAGCAGCATGAAGGTGATGGGATCGCCCTTGAAGGCGAACCAGCCGAGCAGGCCGACCAGCGCGATGCCCAGCGCTGCATTGAGCGGATGCTGGCCGCGGAACATCAGCGGCGAGCCGCTGACCAGCCCTTGCAGCTTGGCGAAGGCCACGATCGAGCCGGTGAAGGTAATGGCGCCGATCACGGTGCCGAGGCCCATCTCGATCAGGCTCTGCATCTTGATCTTGCCGGGCGAGCCGATGCCGAAGGCGTCGGGCGACACGAAAGCCGCCGCCGCCACGAACACTGCCGCCAGGCCAACCAGCGAATGGAAGGCCGCCACGAGCTGCGGCAGGGCCGTCATCTGGATGCGCCAGGCGACGACGGCACCGATGGCGCCGCCGACAGCGAGGCCGGCCACGATCAGCCAGGGCGAGACGACGCCCGGGGTCGCCACGGTGACGCCGATGGCGATCACCATGCCGACGATGCCGTAGAGATTGCCCTGGCGCGACGTCGTCGGCGACGACAGCCCGCGCAGCGCCATGATGAAACAGATGGCGGAGATCAGATAGCCGTAGGCGGCCAGTTCCTGGGTCATGATCGGTCTGCCCTACTTCTTGGCTGCTTGAGGCTTTTTCTTGAACATCGACAGCATGCGATAGGTCACGATGAACCCGCCGAAGATGTTCACGGCCGCCAGCACCACCGCGATGGTGCCGAAGATCTGTGCCGCACCGATGCCCTTGAGGCCGGCCGCCAGCAACGCGCCGACGATGATGACCGAGGACACCGCATTGGTGACCGCCATCAGCGGCGAGTGCAGCGCCGGTGTCACGCGCCAGACCACGTAGTAGCCGACGAAGCAGGCCAGCGCGAAGATGGTGAGCAGGGCCACGAAGGGCATGTGGCCGTCGGGCAGCGACAGCGTGCCCTGGGCCGCCATATCGGTGATCTGCTGCGCCACGCTCTTGAGGTTGCCGGCGAGTTCCTCCGCCTGGCTTGCGAGCTTGGCGGCTTCGCCTGCGAGTTTGTCGTCCATGACCTGCTCCTAATTCTGGACGAGGGAGGGATGCACGATCTGGCCGCCTTGCGTCACCAGCGTGCCCTTCACCACTTCGTCGGCGGTGTCGATCTTCAGGGCCTTGGTGTCCTTGTCGATCATCGGCGTCAGGAAATTGAGCAGGTTGCGCGAGAACAGCGCCGAAGCGTCGGTCGCCAGCTCGCCCGGCAGGTTGGCCGGTCCGACGATCTTCACGCCGTATTTCTCGACGATCTTGCCATATTCCGAGAGCGGGCAGTTGCCGCCCTGCTCGACGGCCATGTCGAGAATCACCGAGCCGGGCTTCATGCTCTTCACCATGTCCTCGGTGACCAGCACCGGCGCCTTGCGGCCGGGGATCAGCGCCGTCGTGACGACGATGTCCTGCAGCTTGATGTGATCGGCGACGAGGGCTGCCTGCTTGGCCTGGTATTCGGGGCTCATCTGCTTGGCGTAGCCGCCGGCGGTTTCCGCCGCCTTGAACTCGTCGTCCTCGACCGCTACGAACTTGGCGCCGAGCGACTGCACCTGCTCCTTGGTGGCCGGCCGCACGTCGGTCGCCGTGACGATGGCACCGAGACGACGCGCCGTGGCGATGGCCTGCAGGCCAGCGACGCCCACGCCCATGATGAAAGTGCGCGACGGCGCCAGCGTGCCGGCGGGCGTCATCATCTGCGGGAAGATACGGCCATAGCTGTTGGCCGCCGCCAGCACCGCCTTGTAGCCGGCGAGATTGGCCTGCGAGGACAGGATATCCATCGACTGGGCCCGCGTGATGCGCGGAATCAACTCCAGTGCGAAGGCCGTCACGCCCTTGGCCGCCAGCGTTGCCACCAGCTCCTTGTTAGTGAGCGCGCCAAGCGGCGCCATGAGTACATGGCCAGAGCGCAGCATGGCGATCTCGTCGACCCCGTCGGCGGCTTCCATCGGTCGCTGGATCTTGAAGACAATATCGGCTGCGGCACAAGCCGCCGCGGCATCGGCCACTATAGTGGCGCCGGCCAATTCGTAGGCGTGATCGGTATAGGCGGCGGCCGTTCCCGCGCCCGCCTCGATGACCACTTCCGCTCCCAGCGCTGCCAGTTTCTTCACGGTCTCGGGCGTCGCGGCCACGCGCGTCTCGTGCGGCCGGCGTTCTTTCAGTATGGCAATTTTCATGGAGCGCTTTTTATCCGTTGTAACCGCGGAAAGACCGTTGTTGCGCCGCACCTTGCACAGCGGTTTGTTCTTTGCCAAGCCGGATTTTCGTCTCGTTTGGCCCGTCCCTTGCGTGTTACTTCGGAATCATGACCTCCCTTCCCGCGGCCCTCACCGGTTTCCACTTCACCAAGACCACTCTGGCGGCGTTCGGCGAACGCTGCCGCGTTGTCGGTCACATGGACAAGCCCGACCTGGCGCTGGTCCCGGCCGAGATCGCAGCGGATGTGCAGGTGCTGATCACCACCGGCAGCGTCGGCGCATCGGACGCGCTGATGGCCACGATGCCGCGGCTGTCGCTGATCTGCTGCTACGGCACGGGTTACGAACGCATCGACATGGCCGCCGCCCGCAAGCGTAACATCATGGTGACGCACGGCGCCGATGCCAATGCGCCCGACGTGGCGGAGATGGCCTTCGGCATCTTCCTCGCCTCGACGCGGCGCATCGTGCGGGCCGACAAGATGATCCGCCGTGGCGACTGGACCAAGCGCATCCCCAACCGCTTCGGCGCCATCGCCGGCCTCACCGGCGGCAAGCTCGGCATTTTGGGTCTGGGCGCCATCGGCATGGAGTTCGCCAAACGCGCCAAGGGCTTCGACCTGCAGATCGGCTACTGCAATCGCAACCAGCGCAGTGATGTCGACTTCGCGTACTTCTCCAACGTGATGGAGCTGGCGACGTGGGCCGACTACCTGATCGTTTGCCTGCGCTCCGACTCGTCGAACAAGCACATCATCAATTCAGAGGTGCTGAAGGCGCTTGGCCCGCGCGGCCACGTCGTCAACATCAGCCGTGGCTGGGCGGTCGACGAGGCCGCCCTCGCCCACGCCCTGCGCAACAACATCATCGAAGGCGCTGCCCTCGATGTCTTCGACGAGGAACCCTACGAAGGTACGGAGCTTCTCGAAATCGACAACCTGGTGATGACTCCGCATTTCGGCGGCGGCACCGAACACGCCCAGCGCCGCATGACCGCGCTGGTCTGCCAGAACATCGACAATCACTTCGCCGGCAAGCCGGTGGCCTCGCCGCTGCCGGAGCTGCGCGACATGGCAGCCAAGCCGGAAGGCCGCTTGCGTTAATCCATTATACAGGACAATCTGTCCTGTATAATGGATAATCAGATCAACGCCCGCATCGCCGCTCGCGTCCATCAGCTCCGCAGCGCGCGGGGCCTGTCGCTCGATGCTTTCGCCAAGGCCTCCGGCGTCAGCAAGTCGATGATCTCGCTGGTCGAGCGCGGCGAGACCAGCCCGACCGCTGTCGTCCTCGAAAAGCTGGCGACCGCGCTCGGGGTCTCGCTGGCCTCGCTCTTCGACGCCCCCTCGGCGCCTGCCGAGCCCGTGTCGCGCCGCGCCAGCCAGGTCGAATGGCGCGATCCCGCCTCGGGCTACCTGCGCCGCAACCTCTCGCCCGCCGGCTTTCCCTCGCCCATTCAACTGGTCGAGGTGGCTTTTCCGCCCAAGGCGCGCGTCGCCTACGAGACCAGCACACGTCCGGGCGTCGTCCATCAGCAGGTCTGGATTCTGCAGGGCACCATCGAGGTGACCCTGGGCGACGAGCGCCACGAGCTTCACGCCGGCGACTGCCTGGCGATGGTTCTCGACAAGCCGATCACCTATCACAACCCGACGTCGAAGCCGGCGCGCTACGCCGTCGTCATCGTGTCGGCAGATCGATGAACGGGGTCGACGTCACCGCAGCCCTCCTGAGCGCGCTGCTGCATGCCGGCTGGAACGCCGCCGTGAAGAGCAGCCGCGATCCGGCGCGGGCCATGACGTTGCAAATGCTGCTGGGCGCCCTGCTCGTCGTGCCGGGGCTCTTCTGGACCGGCCTGCCCGACATGGCCTCGTGGAAATGGATCGCCGGCTCGACGCTGCTCAACACCGTGACCGTGATGGCCTTGCTGCGCGCCTATGAACTGGGCGGCTTCGGGCTCGTCTATCCCATCGTCCGCGCCTCGGCGGTGCTGCTGGTCGTGCCGATGGCAGCCCTCGTCGCCGGCGACCAAGTCGGACCGGCAGCACTGGCCGGTATCGCCGTCATCGCCGCCTCGCTGGGCGTCCTCGCCTGGGACGCCCAGCGCGACCGCTCGATCACGCTGGCGACGCTTGCCTGGACGCTGCTCGCCGGCCTCGGCACCGCCGCCTATATCCTCTGCGACGCGCAGGGCGTGCGCGCGGCGGGATCGCCGCTGGCCTATGGCCTGACCGTCTCCGTCACCAACGCCGCCGCCATGTGCTGGCGCCAGCGCAAATCGGGTTGGCCTTTTGCGCAATTCGGGCAGCTCTGGCCGGTGGCCTTGCCGACGGCAGTGGCCGCGATGGTATCCTACCTGCTGATCATCTGGGTGTGGAGCCATGCCGCCATCGCCTCGGCCTCGGCGCTGCGCGACACCAGCGCCATCTTCGCCATCCTGATCGCCGTCGTCTGGCTGAAGGAGCCGTTCACCCGCACGCGCATCGCCGCCGTCCTGCTGGCTGCCGCCGCCATCCCGTTGCTACGCCTGGGTTAATTCGTCCAGGCGTCCCAATAGGCGCGCACGGCGGATGGATAGCGGCGCAACTCGGTGAAGATACTGTAGGCGCGGTCGACATCGCGCGCTTCCAGGCCCCAGGCCTCGATGCCGGCCTTGCGTGCGAGATAAATCGCCCGCGCGACATGGAAGCGTTGCGAGACGATGACGATGCGTGTCTGGCCGTAGACATCGCGCGCCCGTAGCACCGAGTCGAGGGTGCGCGTGCCGAGAAAGTCGAGTTCGATGGCTTCGGCCGGCACGCCGCGCTCAATCAATCGGTCGCGCATATAGGTCGGCTCATCGTAATCGTCCCGGCGCGCACCGCTGGCGATCAGGCCCTTGACCTTGCCCGCCTTCCAAAGGGCTGCCGCCGCATCGAGGCGATAGGCGAGATAGCGGTTCGGTCCGCCCTCCGGCCCGATCGGTGCGGCGCCCAGCACCAACGCCTTCTCGGCCGACGGCACACCCGCTACGTCCGCGACCATGTAAGGCGAGGCAAAGCGGTCGAGCCCGCGCTCTGCCACCCAAGCCAGGAAGACAGCACAAACAGCCAAGAGGACAACCAGCGCCAGCAACCGCACCTCGGCTCCTTTTATGTTCCTCGACGCCTTCAACGGCCTATAAGAACGGCCATGCTCGCGTTCTATCATGCCCGCCCCTGAGGCGCCGCCCTTGCAGCCAACTCGGCGACTCCCGCGCCGCCCCGCCGCCCTCGTCTTCGACATGGATGGGCTGCTCTTCGATACGGAGTCGCTCTACCAGACGGCTTTCGGCTTGGCCGTGACCGAGGGCGGTCACACGATGATAACGCCCGATGTCTTTCTCGGCATGGTCGGCCGTCCGTGGCCGATCAGCCGCGCCGTCCTTCTCGATACCTACGGTGCAGACTTTCCGGTCGACGCGTTGGTCGCCGCCTGGCGGCGCCATTTCGATGTCATCGTCGAAACCCGCCTCGCTTTGAAGCCGGGCGTCATCGAACTGCTCGACACGCTCGATCAGCTCAAGCTGCCGCGCGCCATCGCCACCTCGTCGTCGCACAAGACCGCCGACCATCACCTGGCCGCACATGGTCTCGCCAACCGCTTCGACACCGTCGTCGCAGCCGGCGACTATGCCAACGGCAAGCCCGCGCCCGATCCTTTCCTCAAAGCTGCCGAGCGCCTCGGCGTCGATCCCACGCTCTGCCTCGCCATGGAGGACTCGCACAACGGCGCGCGCTCGGCTTCGGCTGCCGGCATGATGACGATCATGATACCGGACCTGCTCGCGGCGACCGACGAGATCGCCGCCCTCTGCACTTTCGTTCTGCCCGACCTGCACGCCGTCAGGCGGCTCGTTCTCGCGGGTCGATGATAAAGACGGACGGCGGACTCGGCTCGCGGTCGAGCTGCTGCAGGATTTCGCCGAAGCCGGTCTTGCAGACGAAGCCCAGCCGCCGCATCGCCTTGCGCGAATCGTAGACGCGGTCGATGTTGTCGAACATCATCCAGCCACGCTGGGCGTAGATTTCGCGATAACGCGGGAAGTAGTGGTTCACCACCTCGGGCGCGTGTTCCATCAGTTGCTGGCAATCGTCGGGTCCGAAGGGCGTCAGCGCCGAGACGATGAAAGTGTCGAAGCCGATCTGCGGCGCCCGCGCCAGCGCTACGACATGGGCTTCGGCTGCATCCTCGACGGTGAGGCGGCGGAACAGGAATTCGTTGGCCTTGGTGTTGGGTCCCGACTGGATGATCGACTGCGCCATGTCGTCTTCTTCGGGGAAGAAACGCGCGGTGCGCAGCACGATCAGCGGCAGGCCATGGCTCCCGTGGAACATGCGGCAGAGATGCTCGCCCGACAGCTTGCTGACGCCATAGATGTTGCGCGGCAGCAGCGGCGTCATCTCCTCGTCGATCCAGATGGCGCTCTGCGCCCCGCGCCGCCGGCTCTCGCGAATCTCCTGCGAGATCATCAGCGAAGTCGTCGAGGTGAAGATGAAGCGATCGACCTTGGAGCCCGGCGCCGTCGCCTCCTCCAGCAGGTTGAGCGTGCCGCGCACGTTGACGTCGACGAAAGGCGCGTTGCCGTGGGTGGCGATGTGCGGCTTGTGCAGCGCGCCGGCATGGACGATGGCGGTGATCTCATGCTCCCGCAGCGCCTTGTGCACCGTCGGCCGGTCGGCGATCGAACCCACGATGTCGGTCATCGGCCCCGGCACCGGATCGAGCCCGATCACGCGATGGCCGTCGCGCTTCAGGCGCGGCACCAGGAAAAGGCCGAGCCAGCCCGACGAGCCCGTCACCAGGATGTTCACGTGAGGCCTACTTCGGCGAGCGCTCCGTTCTGCCGCGCCGTCAGCGTCTCGATGTCGAAATCCTCGATCAGGCTCTCGAACAGGCGATGCCAGTTCACCGACGCCCGGAGATGGATGAAGGCGCCGCCCAATCCGATGGCGGCGCGGTCCATGAAGACGAACTCACGCGGCGGCCGCACGCCACCCATCTTGCGCAGCTCACCAAAGACATCCTGTGCCATCTCGCGGCCGAAGCCCGGCGCCATGTCCTCGGTCAGGCGGCGCGCGCGGTCGTCCATCAGCGGGCCATAGAGGAAGGCCGCCCAGCGGTTCAGCACCAGGATCATCTCGCGCGACAAGCCGCTGAAGCCCCAGTCCTCGTAGGCCGCCACGGCGCGGGCTTCGTCGTTGGTCATCAGCGCATGATAGAGCTCGATCGAACCACGCACGAAGCGTGGCGGGAAGATGCGCACGCAGCCGAAGTCCAGCAGATTGACCGAACCGTCGGACCGCACCGTGTAATTGCCGAGATGCGGATCGCCATGGATCACGCCATAGCGGTAGAACGGCACGTACCACGCGCGGAAGATATTGACCGCCAGCGCGTCCTTCTCCTCCTGCGGCCTGTCCTTGCACTCCAGCAGCGGCACGCCCGACAGCCAGTTCATCGTCAGCAACCGGTCGGTCGAGAGCGACGGAATCGTCTCCGGCACATGCACCATGGGCTCGTCGCGCAGCATCACGCGATAGAGTGCCGCGTGCTTGGCCTCGCGGCGGTAGTCGAGTTCCTCGCGCAGGCGCGTGGTGATCTCGGCATGGATTTCGTCGGTGCGGATCGCCGGATCGAAGCGCTGGCCGATGGTGAAGATCAGCTTGAGCTGGTTCAGGTCCGCTTCGAGCGCCGAGGTCATGTCGGGATATTGCAGCTTCACGGCCGCATCGCTGCCGTCTGGCAGCTTGGCGCGATGCACTTGCCCCAGCGAGGCGGCGAAGGAGGCCTCCTTGTCGAAATGCGCGAACCTGGCCGGCCAGTCGGGGCCGAGCTCCGTCGCCATGCGCCGGCGCACGAACGCCCAGCCCATGGCTGGCGCATTGGACTGCAACTGCGCCAGCTCGCGGGCATATTCCGGCGGCAGGGCGTCGGGGATGGTTGCGAGCAGTTGCGCCGCCTTCATCAGCGGGCCTTTCAGCCCACCGAGCGCGGCCCGCAGATCGCCGGCGTGCTTGTCGCGGTCGAGCGACAGGCCGAGGTACTTTTGACCCGCGAGCTTAGCCGCCAGCCCACCGACGGAGACGCCGACCCTGGCGTAGCGGCCGAGCCGCCCGCCCAGACTGTCGCCCTCGTCGTCGGCCATGATGCTAGAGCGTCTCGAGCTCGTCGACGAAGCCCGCGATGACGCCCAGGCCCTTGTCCCAGAAGGCCGGGTCGGAGGCATCGAGGCCGAAGGGCGCCAGCAGCTCCTTGTGCCGCTTCACGCCGCCGGCCTTCAGCATCTCGAGGTACTTCTTCTGGAAGTCGGGCTGGCCCGACTGGTAGGCGGCATAGAGCGAGTTCACCAGGCAATCGCCGAAGGCATAGGCATAGACGTAGAACGGCGAGTGGATGAAGTGACCGACATAGGTCCAGTAGACCTTGTACTCGTCGTCGAAGGTGAAGGCCGGTCCCAGGCTCTCCTTCTGCACCGCCATCCAGATTGCGCCGATGGCGTCGGGCGTCAGCTCGCCCTCGCGGCGCGCGGCATGGACGCGAGACTCGAAGTCGTAGAAGGCGATCTGGCGGACCACCGTGTTCAGCATGTCCTCGACCTTGCCGGCCAGCATGGCCTTGCGCGTGGCCTTGTCGGGCGCCGTCTTCAGCAGCGACTGGAAGGTCAGCATCTCGCCGAACACCGAGGCGGTTTCCGCCAGCGTCAGAGGTGTGTCGGCCATCAAGGCGCCCTGCCCCGCCGCCAGCACCTGGTGCACGCCATGGCCCAGCTCATGGGCGAGTGTCATGACATCCCGCACTTTGCCCTGGTAGTTCAGCAGCAGATAGGGATACGCCGAGGGCACGGTCGGATGGGCGAAGGCGCCGGGCGACTTGCCGGGCCGCGCCGGCGCATCGATCCAGCCCGTACCGAAGAACTTCTGGCCGACCGCGGCCAGATCGGGCGAGAACTGGCCATAGGCGTCGAGCACGATCTTCTCAGCCTCTTTCCACGGAATCACACGGTCGTCGTGCTCGGGCAGCGGCGCGTTGCGATCCCAGTACGGCATGGTCTCTACGCCGAACCACTTGGCCTTGAGCTTGTAGTAGCGGTGCGACAGGCGCGGATACGCCGCCTTCACCGACTTGGCGAGCGCATCGACAACCTCGTCCTCGACGACATTGGCGAGGTTCATCGACGACTGCGGCCGGGCGAACTTGCGCCAGCGGTCCTCGATCTCCTTCTCCTTGGCCAGCGTATTGGTGATCAGCGAGAAGACGCCGACATTCTCCTCCTGCACCTTGCCGAAGGACTTGGCGGCATCCTTGCGCACGCCGGCATCCTTGTTCGAGAGCTTGTCGAGGATCTGCGCCTCGCTCAGCACCTCGTTGCGGAAGGGATAGCGCAGGCGCGCGATGGTCTCGTCGAAGAGGCGCGACCAGGCGGCACGGCCGACAACGTATTTTTCATGCAGCGCCTTTTCCAGCTCGTCGGACAGCGTATGCGGCCGGAACGAGCGCAGGTCGCGCAACCAGGGCCCGTACTTGGCCAGTTCCGGGGCCGCCATCTTCGCGGCCACGTCGGCATCCTCGAGGCGCTTGATCTCGAGACCGAAGAAAATCAGCTTGGAGCTGATATCGGTCAGTTTCTCCGAGACGTTCTGCGAGAATCGGCCGCGCTCAGCATCGGCCATATTCTGCGCGTAATAGAGTGAGGCATAGGAGCCGATGCGGCCCATGCGGTCCGACAGCGCCTCATAGGCGGCAATGGCCTTGCCCAGCGCCTTGCCATCGAGGCCGGCAATCTTGCCTTCATAGGCGGCGGCGAAGGCATCCGCATCCACCATGGAGCGCTTGAGATCGGCCTCGAGATCGGGCCCGGTCGGGCTGGAATAGAGATCGGTCAGGTTCCAGACCGGCAGTTCGCCCAGCATCGCGCTCATTCACAAAACTCCTTCAACGACTCTGGATATCGGGGTCGGCCGCGATGGCGTCAAGGAAGGGGCCGATCAACAGGGCGGCATAGGGCTCGATGACCCCCGCATCGGCCTCCTTGTAGTGATTGGCTTCGGCCAGCAGGTTCATGGTGCCCAGCACGCGGCCTGCATATACGACCGGCACGTTGATCGCCGATTCGCAGCCCAGCGAATAGATCAGCTCATGGTCGAAGAAAGCCCAGGCGACGTCCTTCCTGTCGTAACCGACCCACGACTTGCGCTCGCCGATCACGAGTTTGTGCCATGGGCTCTCGGTCACTTCCTTGTAACCGCCGACGGGATATTCCCTGGGCATATTGGTGTAGATGCGCTTCACGCGCTTGGCGCCCGGCGCGACGTAGAGCAACGTAAAGAGCTTGTGGCCGACGGTATCGGCCAGCGCCTTGTCGACGGTCTTGAATAGAGCCTCGACCGGACCGGGTTGACCGACGGCGGCGACGCAGGATTCGAATGGCGTTGTCATGACGCTCCTTTGGGCTTTGGCGCCGATGGCGGCGCCGGCGGAATCCGTTCCGGCAGAATACCGGACGGTTTAAGTCGCAGCACCACGATCAGCGCGACGGCAATCAGCAGCTCCTTGAGCGCGGCGCGCTGCACGGCCGAGACCGCCGGCACCAGTTCGACGGCGAAGCGCGAGGATTCGAGCAACACGATCACGGCATAGGCACCGACCAGCGATCCCGCCGCGCGCCCCGTACCGCCCGAGGCGACGGCCAGGAAGATGTAGACGGTGATCAGCGGCAGGAAGAGGTCGGGCGCAATGTACGAGGTGAAGTGGCCGTAAAGCGCGCCCGCCAGACCGGCGATGGCGGCCGAGAGCGCGAAAGCCTCCACCTTGAAGCGCAGTACCTTCTTGCCCGCGACTTGCGCCACCTGCGCATCCTCGCGGATGGCCCGCAGTACGCGGCCGTAAGGCGAATGATCGATGCGGCGCATGATCAAGAAGACCAGCGCACAGGCCGAGGCGACGATGGCGAAGTAAAACAGATTGAAGTCGGGACCGAGTGCCGCCTTGAACGGCCCGGGAATGCCCGAGACGCCGTCGGTGCCGCGCGTCAGCCAGATCTCGTTGGCGGCGACGAGGCGCACGACTTCGGCAAAGCCCAGGGTGACGATGGCGAGATAGTCCTCGCGCAGCTTCGTCGTCGAGAGCGTGACGACGACGCCGGCAAAACCACCGACCAGCAGCGCCAGCCCCCAGCCGCCGAGGATCGGCGCCCCGCCGACGGTGGTCAGCAGCGCCGAGGCATAGGCACCCAGCGCGAAGAAGCCGGCGAGGCCGAGATTGACCATTCCCGCGCCGCCCCAGATCAGATTGAGGCTGAGCGCCAGCAACCCGTAGAGCCCGCCCAGCGTGGCGATGAAGAGGGCGTAATTGCCCATCGCTAGAAGGCCCGCTCGCCCAAGAGGCCGCGCGGACGCAGCGACAGCACCAGCAAGATGGCGACGAAGCCCACCGCCGAGCGATAGGGCGAGCCGACGACCAGCACCGACAGCTCCTCGGCCATGCCGATCAGGAAGGCGCCCAGCACCGCGCCCGGTGCGCTGCCCAATCCGCCCAGCACGGCAGCGGCGAAGATCGACAGCAGGATGCGCGTGCCGGTCAGCGGATCGATCGAGCTGTCGAGGCCGAGCAGCATGCCGCCGACACCGACCAGGCCCATTCCGACGAAACTCGCGAGGGCGGCGACACGTTCTGGGCGGATGCCCTTGAGCGCCGCCAGTTCGGGATTGTCGGCCGAGGCGCGCATGGCCTTGCCGATGCGGGTGAAGGTCAGCGCGGCGAAGACCAGCAGCATGATGGCAAGCGCAATGCCCATGGTCTCGAGTTGCTGGGGACCGACGCGCAACTCGCCGAAGCGCATGTCGCGGGCGATCGGGCGGTCGAAGCCGCGCAGGTCGTTGCCGAAGCCGAAGCGGATTATGTTCTCCAGCACCAGACCGGTGGCGATGGAGGCGATGGCCGCCGGCAGCGCGCCCTGCTTGACCAGCGGCATATGCGCAATCCTGTCGAACAGCAGGCCAACCGCGCCCGCAGCCATGAACGCAACGGCCAGCGCCGGCGCCACAGTGAAGCCCAGCGTGCCGTACGCGAGATAGCCCGCGAAGGCGCCGAAGGTCGCTACGCCCGACACCGAGAAGTTGGGAAAGCGCAGCACGGCGAACATGGCCGTGAAGCCGATGGCGGGCACCGCCAGCAGCGTGCCCGATACCAGCCCGTTCAGCAGCGCCTGGAGGACCGACGCGATCAGGAGATCTTCACCACCGTGAACTTGCCGCCCTTGATCTGCTCGAACTTGAACTTGCAGTCGACGATGTCGCCCTTGTCGTCGAAGTCGCAGGGGCCCGAGGCGCCGGCATAATCGACCTTCTCGCCCGCGGCGATCGCCTTGATGCCGTCGACGGCATTGTCGACCGCCTTGCCACCACCCTGGCTCACCTTGCGGATATTGTCTTTCACCGCCACGCCGGTCGCGGCCTTGGCCTGGGTGATGGCCATCAGCACCATGTTGATGTGGTCGTACACCTGGCAGGTATAAGGATCGGGATTGGCCGAGCCCGAGAGCTTCTTGGCGCGCTCATAGGCCGGGTCGCCCTCGGCCGGCGACGGTGAGTAGGTGTAGACGCCTTCGACCACCTCCGGCTGGCCAACCTGGTCGAGGAGCTTCTGGTTGATCGAATAGCCGAAGCCGATGACCTTGCCCTTGAAACCGGCGCGATAGATGTCCTTCAGCAGGACGACCGTGTCGGGCGTGTAGCCTGCGGCGAAGATCAAGTCGGGGCTGGTACGCAGCGCGACGTCGAGCTCGGTACGATAGGTCGTCTTCTTGTCATCGTAGATCATGCCCTGATGAGCAGCGCCAGCCTTGGCCGTGATGGTGTTCATCTGGTCGATGGTCGTCTGCGCGAAGGGCGTCTGCGGGATCATCGTGTAGATCTTCCTGGCGCCCAGCGAGAGCATATACTCGGTCGAGCGGCGGATCTGCAGCGTCGAGTTGGGCTGCGTGCGCACGAGGAAGCCCTGATGCGGCAGCTGTGTGATCGAGTCGGCGCCCGACACGGTGCAGAGCATGGTCTTGCTCTCCCAGCAGAGCGGCGCCACGGCCGTCGTCACCGAGGAGGCCCAGGTGCCCATGATGGCCACGACCTTGTCGACATCGATCAGCTTGCGGGCGGCGCGTACACCGGCCTCCGGGCTGGTCTGGTCGTCTTCGCTGATGAGCTGCACGCGCCGGCCCAGGACACCGCCGGCTGAATTCACTTCCTCGACCACAGCGGCCGCGACCTTGGCCATCACCGGACCATAGGGACCGCCCGCGCCGGTAAGCGGCGTCAACGTCGCGAGCTTGACCGGATCGGCCTGCGCGCGAACGACGGAAGGTGCGGCGAGAGCGGCGACGCCGGTGGCGATGGCGGCGCGGCGGCCCATTCCAATGTGGCCCAGTCCAGTGTGGCCCAGTCGATTGCGGATCATGTAAGTCCCCCAGTTGAAGTGGCGAGCATAGGCCGGGCCTCGCCGCCGAGAAAGAGATCGCGCACCGTCGGATCGGCCGCAAGGTCGGCCGCCCTGCCCTCGCGCTCGGCGCGGCCCTGGACCAGCACATAGGCGCGCGCCGATACCGACAGCGCTTCGAGCGCGTTCTGCTCGACCATCAGCATGGCCACGCCCGACCGGTTCAAGGCAACGATGGTGCCGAACAGCTCTTCCGCCGCGCGCGGGCTCAAGCCCGCCGTCGGCTCGTCGAGCAACAGAAGCTGAGGCGACACCATCAAGGCTATCGCCATGGCGAGGATCTGGCGCTGGCCGCCGCTCAGGGTGCGCGCGGCGGCGCGGCGCTTTTCGCCCAGCATGGGAAACTGCGTGTAGAGTTCGACGATGCGGCGGCGCGTATCGGCTTTTCCGGTGAAGCCGCCCATCTCGAGATTCTCGGCCACGCTCATCGTGGCAAAGACGTTGCGCTCCTGCGGCACGAAAGACAGACCGAGCCGGCTGATCGTCGGCGCATCGAGGCCTGCAATGTCGCGCTCCTTGAAGGTGACGCGCCCGCCGCTTGGCCGCAGCAGGCCAGCGATCAGCTTGAGCAGTGTCGACTTGCCGGCGCCATTCGGACCGATCAGGGCCACGATCTCGCCCGGCTCGACGCGCAGGTCGGCGCCCTTGACGATTTCGTCGGACGTCGAATAGCCGCCGCGCAGGCCCTCTAGAACGAGCAGGCTCACGCGGCCCGCCGTCCCAGATAGGCTTCGCGCACGGCGGCATCGGCGCGCACTTCGGCAAAACTGCCTTCGGCCAGCACGCGACCTTCGGCCATGACGATCACCGGATCGCAGAGCTGGCCGATGAAGCCCATATCGTGCTCGATCAGCAGCACGGCGATGCCGCGCTTGGGCAATTCGATCAGCCGCTCGGCGATCTCGTTCTTGAGAGTGGGATTGACGCCCGCCGTCGGCTCGTCGAGCAGCACCAGCCGGGGCTCGGCCATCAGCACGCGGCCGATCTCCAGCAGCTTTTTCTGTCCGCCTGACAAAGCCATGGCCTGGTTGTCGATCAGCCGGTCGAGCTTGAGGAAGCGCGCGATCTCCCAGGCCTTCTCGGCCAGCACCGCTTCGCGATCGCGGGCGGCGCGCGTGCCGAGGATGGCCTGCCACAGGGTCTCGCCCGGTTGGTCGCGGCCATAGAGCATGAGATGCTGGAACACCGAGAGCTTGGGAAACCCACGTGCGATCTGGAAGGTGCGCACGAGGCCGGCGCGGCTCACCGTATCGGGCGCGGCGCCGGCGATCTCCTTGCCGTCGAAGACGATCGAGCCGGCATCCGGCGGCACCAGCCCCGAGATCACATTGAACAGCGTCGTCTTGCCCGCGCCATTGGGGCCGATCAGCCCGGTGATGCCGCCCCCGCCCCCGCCCCCGCTCCCGGCCACGCTGAAGTCGACGCCGCGCAGCACATCGAGGCCATAGAAGGCGCGGCGGACATTCTTCAGTTGGAGCATCGGCTCACGGCGACCCGGTCAGAGGCGGTTATACTTCTTGAACCACTCTACGAACTTCGGGATGCCTTCATCCACCGTGACTTTCGGCTTCCAGTCGAAATCGCGGGTGGTTTCGCTGATATCGGCGGCGGTTTGCAGCAGGTCGCCGGGCTCGGCCTGGCGCAGCTCTATCTTCGCTTCCTTTTCGAACAGCTTCTCGAACAGGGAAATCACCCGCAGCACGTCCTCGCTGCGCGCCGCCCCCAGATTGTAGAGCCGGTGGCCGGGCTCCTGCGACGGCCAGTCGAGGATCGCCAGCGTGCCCTCCACGATATCGTCGATATAGCTGTAGTCGCGCTTGGCGAAGCCGAGATGGGAGAGCTTGATCTTCTGGCCCTCGTGGATCGCCTTGGCGAACATATACGGCGACATGTCGGGCCGGCCCCACGGCCCATAGACCGTGAAATAGCGCAGGCCCGTCAGCTTGAGGGCATGCTGGCGGGCATAGCTCTCGCTCATCAGCTCGGCCGACCGCTTGGTGGCGGCATAGAAGGAGGTCGGCGTATCGACCCGGTCGGCAACCGAGAACGGCAGCGGATTGGCGCCATAGACCGAGGAGGACGAAGCATAGACGAAATGCTTCAGCTTCTTCATCGCGCGGGCCATTTCCAGCATGACCAGATGGCCCAGCATATTGGCCTGCAGATAGGCGAAGGGATCGACCGCCGAATGGCCGACGCCGGGCTGGGCGGCAAGATGGATCACCCGGTCGATATCGAGGTTCTTGGCGGCGAGGTCGGCCATGACGTCGCGGTCGGTGACGTCGCCCTCGACGAAGGTGAAGCCGCGGTCGTCGCGCAGCGGCTTGAGGCGGGCGAACTTCAGGATCGGGTCGTAGTATTCGCTGAAATTGTCGATGCCGACGACCTTCTCGCCCCGCGCCAGGAGGGCGCGCGCGACGTGGGAGCCGATGAATCCGGCTGCTCCGGTAACGAGAACGGTCATGAAATGCGCTGCGTGCTCAAAAATCCGACGCCAAGGACGGCGGGCCGGTGCTTACAACATTTCGTGCCGGGCCGACACCGTGAAACGCTGCATCGTCCATGCCTAAGTCTTTGCTTCCAAAACGTCTTTTCGCGTTTTTGACACGTTGCACATTGCTCTGCGCAACATTCTGTCGTTATCGTCCCCATATAGCCAGTCAGGGAGGTTGCCCAAATGACCCAACACGCGGTGACCCTGGACGACAAGTATCTGCTCGAAAGCGGACGCGTATATCTGACCGGCACCCAGGCGCTGGTTCGCCTGCCCATGATGCAGCGCCAGCGCGACCTTGCTGCCGGCCTCAACACGGCCGGCTATATCTCCGGCTACCGCGGCTCGCCGCTCGGCGGCTTCGACCAGGCGCTGTGGCAGGCCAAGCGCTTCATCGCCAAACACCACATCAAGTTCCAGCCCGGCACCAACGAGGATCTCGCCGCCACCTCGATCTGGGGCACCCAACAGGTCGGCCTGCTGCCCGACCCGAAATACGACGGTGTCTTCGGCATCTGGTACGGCAAGGGCCCCGGTGTCGACCGCTCGGGCGACGTCTTCAAGCACGCCAACTACGCCGGCACCTCGAAGCACGGCGGCGTTCTCGCCCTCGGTGGTGACGACCACATGGCCAAGTCCTCGACGGTCGCCCATCAGTCGGAGCCGGCCTTCATGTCGGCCGGCATGCCGGTGATCCACGCCGCGTCCGTCCAAGAATACCTCGACCTCGGCCTGCACGGCTTTGCCCTGTCGCGCTACTCGGGCCTCTGGGTCGCTTTCAAGGTGCTGAGCGAGACGGTCGATTCATCGGCCTCGGTCTATATCGACCCGCACCGCATCGACATCCACACCCCGACCGATTTCGTCATGCCGCCCGACGGCCTGCATATCCGCTGGCCCGACGACTGGCTCGGCCAGGAAAAGCGCGTTTACCAGCAGAAGATTCCGGCCGCGACGGCTTACTGGCGCGCCAACAAGCTCGACAAGCTGATGATGGGCCGCGCCGATGCCCGTTTCGGCATCGTCACCGTCGGCAAATCCTATCTCGACGTGCGCCAGGCACTCGAGGAACTCGGCATCGACGACAGCGAAGCCGAACGGCTTGGCCTTGCCGTCTACAAGGTGGCCCTGGTCTGGCCGCTCGAGCCCGAAGGCATCACCGGCTTTGCCGCCGGCAAGCGCGAGATCCTCGTCGTCGAGGAGAAGCGCGCCCTCATCGAGCAGCAGCTCAAGGACATGCTGTTCAATTCCCCGGCCGACCGCCGCCCCGTCGTCGTCGGCAAGCACGACGAACGCGGCGCGCATCTGCTGAAATCCGATGGCGAGCTGACGCCGGCCGAGATCGCCGCCGCGCTTATCGCCCGCTTCGGCCTCGACAGCTTCAACGAGCGCACCAAACAGAAATGGCAGCAGCTCCAGCGCCGCCAGGGACGCCAGATCCGCAACGACGCCGGCATGAGCCGCGTGCCCTATTTCTGCTCCGGCTGCCCGCACAACACTTCGACCAAGGTGCCCGAGGGCTCGATGGCGATGGCCGGCATCGGCTGCCACACCATGGCGATCTCGATGGAGCGCAACACCAAGACCTTCACTCATATGGGCGCCGAGGGCGCCACCTGGGTGGGCGCCGCCGATTTCACCAACACGCCGCACATGTTCCAGAACCTGGGCGACGGCACCTATTTCCATTCGGGTTATCTCGCGATCCGCCATGCCGTCGCCAACAACACGAACATGACCTACAAGATCCTCTACAACGACGCCGTCGCCATGACCGGCGGCCAGCCGCATGACGGCGTGGTCACGCCCTGGACGATCAGCCAGCAGGTCCATGCCGAAGGCGTGCGCCGCATCGCGCTGGTGAGCGACGATCCGACCAAATACCCCGTCGGCACCGAATGGGCGCCGCATGTCACCTTCCATCACCGCGACCAGCTCGACGAAGTGCAGCGCGAGCTGCGCGAGTGGAAGGGCGTCTCCGTCCTGATCTACGACCAGACCTGCGCCGCCGAAAAGCGCCGCCGCCGCAAGCGCGGCACCTTCCCCGATCCCGCCAAGCGCGTGCTGATCAACCAGGCGGTGTGTGAAGGCTGCGGCGACTGCTCGACGCAATCCAACTGCCTCTCCGTCACCCCGGTCGAGACCGAATTCGGCAAGAAGCGCACGATCGACCAGTCCTCCTGCAACAAGGACTTTTCCTGCGTGAACGGCTTCTGCCCGTCCTTCGTCACCGTCGAAGGCGGCAAGCTGCGCAAGGGCAAGGCCGTCACGCCGGCCACCTCCCCGAGCAAGTCCGACAGCGGCGTCACCGCGGCCGAACTGCCGCTGCCCGCCGATCCCGTCCTGCCGTCGCTCACCGACAAGCCCTATGGCGTGCTGATCACCGGCATCGGCGGCACCGGCGTCGTCACCATCGGCGCCATCATGGGCGTTGCGGCGCATATCGAGGGCAAGGGCGTCACCGTGCTTGACCAGCTCGGCATGGCGCAGAAGGGCGGCGCCGTCGTCAGCCATGTCCGCGTCGGCACCACGCCCGAGGCGCTGCACGCCGTGCGCCTGGGCGCCGGTGCGGCCAACCTGCTGCTCGGTTGCGACCTCGTCGTCAGCGCCAATCCCGATGCGCTGGCGCGTCTGGAGCCCGGCGTCTCGCGCGCCGTGGTCAACACGCATGAGACGATCACCGGCGAGTTCACCCGCCACAGCGACATCAGCTTCCCGGCAAATACGCTGAAGCTCTCGATCGAGGCCTCCGCCGGCGCCGACAAGTGCGACTTCCTCGATGCCCAGCGCATCGCCACCGCGCTGATGGGCGATTCGATCGCCACCAACCTCTTCATGCTGGGCTATGCCTATCAGAAAGGCCTGATCCCGATCGGCGGCGAAGCGCTGGAGAAGGCCATCGAGTTGAACGGCACCGCCGTGCCGATGAACCTCGGCGCCTTCCGTTGGGGCCGCCGCGCCGCATCGGACCTCGCCGCCGTCGAAAAGCTCGCGGCGCCACCGGTCCCCGAGTCGGGCGTCGTCATCCCCTTCGTGAAGCTCTCACGCACGACCGACGAAATCGTCGCCGCTCGAGTGAAACACCTCACTGGCTTCCAGGATGCAAAGCTTGCGAGCCGCTACACCGCCCTCATTGAGCGCGTGCGTAAGATCGAGGAGCAGAAAGTCCCCGGCCTCTCGACCTTGGCCGAGTCGGTCGCGCGCAACTACGCCAAGCTGCTGGCCTACAAGGACGAATACGAAGTGGCCCGCCTCTATGCCGAGGCGGCGTTCCGGGCGCAGGTCGACCAGACCTTCGAAGGCGACTTCAAGCTCAAGTTCCACCTCGCCCCGCCGCTCTTCTCGGCGCGCGATCCCCAGACCGGCCACCTGATCAAGCAGGAATTCGGCGCCTGGCTGCTGCCCGCCTTCAAGGTGCTGGCCAAGCTCAAGTTCCTGCGTGGCAGCAAGCTCGACGTCTTCGGTTACACCGCCGAACGCAAGATGGAGCGCGCCCTGATCGGTCAATACGAGACGCTGATCGACGAGCTGCTGGCAGGCCTCAACCCGGTGAACCACGCACTGGCCGTCAAGCTCGCCTCGATCCCCGACGACATCCGCGGCTACGGCCACATCAAGGATGCCAATGTCGAGAAGGCCAAACGCAAGGAAGCCGAATTGCTGGCCCAGTGGCGCAATCCGGCGGCGTTGAAGGCGGCGGCGGAGTAATAGGTCTTTCCGCAGATAGTCCAATCGCTTGCCTCCCCATTCAGATGGGGAGGTGTCGAGGTCATACCGCCACGGAGGGGTCATGGCGCATAGTATGCGTGTACTGACCCCACCGTCGGCGTGAGACGCCGCCACCTCCCCATCTGAATGGGGAGGGCATGATTCGAGCTTCGTCGGAAGCGCCCTAGAATCAAATTCTAAGCTTGGCTTTTGCTCTCCATAAGGTAGCGGGCGATTTCGTCGATGGTCCAGCCGGGTGGCCAGTAGTCCGCTGTCATGCTGCGTTCCATGTCGCGCAGGAACGCCCGGGCGCTCGCTTCGCTCTCCTCGTGCTCGCGCGTCATATAGAATTCGCGCAGGAAGACGATGAAGGCAGCGACTCGCTTGCGGTCGGCTCTGGGTGTTCCGACTGTTTCCATGCTGCCTCCTGCGGATCGCGGATTTACCACTGTGTGCAGGCAGCGGGCGAGCGGCTAAGCTCGGCGCGTGAAACGATCATTGCTCCTGAAGACCTGTGTTGCGGCTACCCTTGCCGTGTGCGTCCTCACCGCCGAAAAGGCCCATGCTTGGGGCGCCACCGGCCACGAATGGATCAGCGGCATCGCCGCCGATTCCCTGCCGGCCGAACTCCCGGCCTTCCTGCGCGCGCCGTCCGCCACAGCCGACATCGCCGTGCTGGGGCGCGAACTCGATCGTTCCAAGGGTACCGGGCGTATTCACGATGCCGAGCGCGACACCGGGCATTTCGTCAGCCTCGACGAGGACGGCACGGTCAAGGGCGTGGCGCTGTCGCCGCTGCCGCCGACGCGCGAGGCCTGGGATACCGCGCTGCGCGAGCGCGGCACCAATCAGTATCGCGCCGGCTACCTGCCCTATGCCATCGTCGACGGCTGGCAGCAGCTCGCCAAGGATTTTGCTTACTGGCGCGCCGGCAGGGTCGCGGCGGGCAACGCGGTAACGGCGGAGGATCGCGACTGGTTCGCCTCCGATCTGGCGCTGCGCGAGCGGCTGATCGTCCGCGACCTCGGTGTCTGGAGTCACTATGTCGCCGACGCCACGCAGCCGCTGCATGTCTCGGCCTGGGACAATCGCGCCGGCGACGCGCCCAATCCCTTTGGCGTCGGCGACGTGCGCCGCTTCCATGCCCGCTTCGAGGGCGAGTTCGTGCGCGCCCATCTCGACCGCGCCGCCGTGGCACGCGGGCTGGCGCCCTATCGCGACTGCGGCGGCTGCGGCATCGAGGATCGCATGCGCGCGCTGCTGCTGGAGAGTCTGGCGCAGGTGAAGCCGCTGTTCGAGCTGGAGAAGCGCGGCGCCTTCGCGCGCGTCGAGCCCGAGGCCGTGGCCTTCACCACGGCGCGGCTGTCGCAGGGCGCCTCGGCGTTGCGCGACATGATCGTCGATGCCTGGACGGCCAGTGCCGGGATGAAAATCAGCTGGCCCGAGATCGCGGTGAGCGATGTCGAGGCCGGGCGGCGGGTGCTGAAGCGGCTGGATTTCGGCGACGACTGAAGGATCGGCGGTCCGGGAGACATGAAAACACCGCAGACCCGATACCGTATTTTCGCATGGAGAGGGTGTCGCGGAAACTGGGAAGAATCGTCTTTAACGCTGCTCCTGCTACGTTAAAGGTTTCCCACCGACGTGGGAAGAAAGTGGGAAACCGGACCCGTGTGAGACCGCCGGCTACTTTGCCCAAGGCATGGGCGCTGGGTCCCCGACGTCCGGGGCGGCATGGAATTCGACAAAAAACCGGACCGGACCGAGCGGCTCCACTTCGTGCGGTTGTTCGGGCCGGACGATGCCAGGCAGGTCCGGAGACAGGACCTGTTCGCCGGCGGGATCGAGGGTCCGGTAGCGCAGGCGGCCTTCGAGTATGTGGATGATCGCCCAGACTCCGGGCTTCGTGCGGTGGGCGCGGCGAAGTCCGGCGGGAAGACTGGTTTGGTCGAAGACAGGCGTTCGCTTGTAGGGCGCAAGGCCCTCCGGGAGGTCGTCGGACATCTCAGGCCTCGGGCGTCGCAATGGAAGCGGCGATGACGGATGTCGAGAGCGGCCGCTTTGCCCTCGTAAGAAAACGCAGCGCCGCCGAATAGCCTCGGGTCAAGACCCCCGTCAAGACCCCAGCCGCTGCCACCACTGGCTCTTGGGCTGCCAGCCGCGGGCTTGCATGCAGCTCTCCATGGTCCTGGAGGTGCGCGACTTGTCACCCATCGCCGACATCGTGTCGGGCAACACCGTCTGGCCGAAGCGTTCGCGGTCGCCGCGAAAGGTGTCGCGGCGCTGGTCGTCCATGTCGCGCTGCACGGCCGTCATCTTGCGCACCTGGGCGCGGCAGAGCGATTCGTCGTTGGCGAATTGCTCCGCTGTACCGCCCTCTTTCTGAAAATCGGTGGCGGCGCAGCCACCGAGTGCGAGCGCCATGATCGCGACGCCAAGAAGACGTTTCATTTGCCGCCTTCCAGCGCTGTCTCGATCGCCTTGAGCGCCTCGGCGGCCTTGGCCACATCCGGTCCGCCGCCTTGCGCCATGTCGGGACGTCCGCCACCGCCCTTGCCGCCCAGTGCGGCGACGCCGGCCTTCACCAGATCGACGGCGCTGTACTTCCTGGCGAGATCGTCGGTGACGCCGACCACGGCGGAGGCCTTGCCGTCCTCGATGCCGATCAGCGCCACGACGCCCGAGCCCAGCTTCTTCTTGAACTCGTCGGCCATGCCCTTGAGATCCTTGCCCGGCACGCCGTTGAGCACGCGGCCGATCATCTTGACGCCGCCGAATTCGCGCACTTCGTCGGCCGGCGCCGCACCGCCGCCAGCACCACCACCAGCACCACCGCCACCCGCCAGTGCCAGGGCCTTGCGGGCCTCCGAGAGCTCGCGCTCGATCCGGCGCTGACCGTCGATCAGCGCCTGCAGACGAGACGGCAGATCCTCCGGCCGCACCTTCATCGCCGCCGCCGCCTCGACCAGCAGATCGGCCTGATGGCGGACATGCTGCTCGGCCGCGGCCCCCGCCAGCGCCTCAATGCGCCGCACGCCCGAGGACACGGCGCCTTCGCTCAGGATCTTGAACAGGCCGATATCGCCGGTGCGCCGCGCATGCGTGCCGCCGCAGAGTTCGACCGAGTACTTCTCGCCGCCCGGCATACTGGCGTCGCCGCCCATCGACAGCACGCGGACCTCGTCGCCGTATTTCTCGCCGAACAGCGCCATGGCGCCGGCGGCGATCGCCTCGTCCGGCGTCATCAGGCGCGTCTCGACGGCGCTGTTGAGGCGGATGCGTTCGTTGACCTCGTCCTCGATCTTGCGCAGCTCGGCCGGCGACACCGGCTTGGTGTGGCTGATGTCGAAACGCAGCCGTTCGGGCGCCACCAGCGAGCCCTTCTGCGTCACGTGTGGCCCGAGATGGCGGCGCAGCGCCTCATGCAGCAGATGCGTCGCCGAGTGATGGGCGCGCAGCTGCGAGCGGCGCGCCGGATCGATGGTCATGACGACGTCGTCGCCCAACTTGATCTCG
>JBBRFD010000034.1:0-31366 GCA_038224985.1 Reyranellales bacterium | reverse complement strand
TACACCTTTGTAGATGGTGCGCATTTCTTTACGGCAGACGATCCGAAATGGAGCGGTCTGTGTGCAGCAAGCACAAACTTGGAAGACGCATGGAAAGATGTGTCTCACCAGTTGAGCGGGCTTGCCGAGATTAACCACGGAGAAGTTAACGCGAAATTTCTCCCCGCTGAAACACTAGACCTTTTCAAGGCCAAAACTGTTGCCGCCCTTGAAGAGCAACTCGAGGAGACCAAGAAGGTTCTCGCGCAGCTTGAAAAAGAAGTGAGCGACAGTGAGGAGCGCGCGAAGCGCAAGGCGCAGAGGGTTAGAGTTCCCGTGCCTAAGAAGCACATCATGTGGTCGCACCAGGATAAAATCGCGGCCTAGATGTCCGACTCCGTTACCGAAATAATTGCCACCGAGGCGACCGTAAGAGGTCGCCTCGTTGCTTTGGGTTGCGTTTATGATGGAAGCACCCTTACGGCTGATAAGTATCTCTTCAAGGGGCGCTTATTCCATTTTCCTAAGCCTTTCAGTGGATTTGGATACACACAAGGGCAAGTGAATTTTATGGAGATACAGTTGGCGCGAATTGAGTTGGAGTTACTCCCGCTCAACCCGTGAAGCTGGTTTCACGCCTTCTTTTTTCCGACCTTGATCTTCTTGACCGGCTTCTTGGGCTGCGGGGGAGTCGCCAGCATGCGCGCAACGGTCTGCTGAAAGACCGGGTCGAGCTTGGGGGAGGGCTTGGCCATGGCAGAAGATGATCCCAGAACAGATGTGGCCAACAAGCTAACTAAGACAGTCGGCGCATTGGTAATCTACTACGCGATGCTGGAGCATTGGATAGACGGCATGGTTTTCTGCACCTTCGACCACGTCGAGGGCGCCAAACTCCTCCGCCGGCAGCACCCCTTCAACGGTAAAGACGAGATCGACTTTCTCAAAGAGAGCTTCGATGATCTGGCCGCGCTAGTCTCCTTTAGAGCCGAAGGCTTGGATCTTATTGCGAAGATCGAGCCCCTGGCTGATTTCCGACACGACATCGTACATGGCCACGTCCGCAAGATTAACTACGAAACGGCAGAGATGGAATTCAGCCGTGTTGTGAAGGGCGACGACAAGAAACCCCTTCGACGGTCTCTGACGATTGGCGCGGAGAACCTATTTCTCAAGGGCCGGGAGATTTTGGCTCTCATTGACCCGGCCATGCGCCTCACCCATCGGTTGGTCGCAGCCTTTGACCCCAACTATAAGCGCGAGCATGCGAGCGGCAGCCTTGGTTGGACTCTCGCCAGTGTCCTGCCAATCATAAAGAAAATCGGCGATTAGCTCGGTGAGCTTGTCGGCGGCGGTTTCTCCGCCACTTCCGGGCGCTACTTCTAGGGTGGTCGGTATCATAATACCGCATCCTAGATCGCGGGAATCTGGCCTGTCACGCGGTATTATGATACCGTGGAGGCTTGCTACGTCAAGTATACAATCGCCTACTATATAGGGGCAAATAAGTAAATTATACTACTTATACGTGTAATCGGCTTTGTCACCGACGGTGCGTGCGCGGCGCGGCGTCATGGCCTGCGCCCGGAAGGTTTCGTCGATGCCGTCGAGCGTCGCCTGGATTTCAGGCAAGGCCGCCAGACGCTCCGTCGGCGGGCGCGACGCGAAGCCGGTGCCGGGATCGTGCACGGCGGCCCGCAACGCGCCCATCGCCTCTGTCTCGATCCGGCTCGCCGCCAGTTCGTCGGCGCGGATGGCATCCTCGCCGTCGGGTGGGCCGAAGTAGTGTGCGGGCAGGCCAAGAAAGCCTGTGGCCGCCGGGGTTTCGCTGTCTTCCGCCTGGTCTCGATACGCCATGTCCATCTCCGCTCACGGGTGGCAATGGGCGCAGTTAGAGGTATTTGTGACTTACGATTGCAAGCAGTGTGACTTTGAATTCTGCGGATTTCTTGAATTGAAAGTTTCGGCTGCGGCTTTTCGACGCCGCCGGGAGGGGTGCGGGAAAGTGGGAAGTATTGCGAATAACCCTTATGGAATGGGCATCAAAGGTTTCCCACCGAAGTGGGAAGTCGGTGGGAACTCTTTACCTCGAAGGGCCTTTCAGCGGCCCCTTGTTCACCGCCGCGGCGGCCTGCTCAAGTTGCTCCAGCGTCGAATAGCCGATCAGCATCGTGCTGACATGCGGGTTGGAGATCACGAAGCGCATGCCGAGTTCGGCAAGGCTCGAAACCCCGGTGCCGTTCATCAGCGGCTCGAGCATTTTTGCCCGCGCCACGTCGGCGGCGAAGTCCTTGCCTGAGCCGATCGGCGGCACGGTCTGCATGGCGAGCTCATGGCGGTCCGCCGTGCCGGCCATGGCGCCACCGGCCAGGGCGCGGATGACGATGGTGCCCATGTTCTTGCCCGCCGCACGCGCCAGCAGTTTGCCGTAGTCCTGCCCCGGCGTGCCCTTGGGCATCGGCCCGCCGGCGCTGGGGTTCAGCGCGTTGAAGACGACCTGCACGGTATCGAAAACGCCTGAATCGACAGCGCGCTGCAAGGCGGGCGTTTCGCCAACGCCGCTGAAGCCGATGAAGCGCGTCTTGCCTTCCTTCTGCAGCTTCTGCAGCGCCGGCAGCACTTCGCCCAGGGCGATGTCGATGGCGAGGTGGTCGTCATTGTCCTTGGCGACCAGCGGGTTGTGCAACTGCATGAGATCGACGCTGTCGCGCCCCATGCGCTTCAGGCTGTCTTCCATGCCCTTGGCGATGGCGGCGCCGATCTTGCCGCGATGCTCCTTGGCCATGCGCACCTTGGTGCCGACCACGACATCGGCCTTCAGCTTCTTCAAGACGCGACCGAGGTTCTTCTCCGACTCGCCATTGCCGTAGAGGGCGGCGGTGTCGAAGTAGTTGATGCCGAGTTCGATGGCGCGCGCGACAGCGCGTTCCTGATCGGTGGGCCGGCCCTTGGTCATAAGACCGCCGACGGCGCCGGCGCCATAGCCCAGCACGGAGACTTTGAGCCCGGTACGGCCCAGCGTGCGCATTTCCATTGTTCGAATCCTTACTGAAACGAGCGGACCTTGGCCTGGTGGATGCGGGCGGCATTGGTCAGCATCGGCAGGTCGTTGCCGGCCAGCAGGAAGCGCATGCCCTTGCCGGTGTAGAGCTTGAGCAGCTCGTCGGTGTAGGCGCCGCCCATGCCGGGGAACTTGCCGTGCTTCTTGCAGGCGGCCACGACCTTGTCGACGGCGGCCTGAACCTTGGGGTTTCCGGTGTCGCCCGGGATGCCCAGCTCCATGGAAAGATCGCTGGCGCCCACCAGCAGGGCGTCGATGCCGGGAACGGCGGCGATCGCCTCGGCATTCTCGACCGCCTTGGGCGTCTCGATCATGACGACGATCAGCGTGTTGTCGTCGCTGGCCTTGGTCATCTCACCCAGCGGCATGGTGGCATAATCGAACTGTGCCTGGCCGCCACCGACCGAACGATGGCCGCGCGGCGGATAGCGCAGGCGGTCGGCGATTTCCCTGGCCTCTTCAGGCGTATCGACATGCGGGATGACGATGCCCAGGGCGCCGCCATCCAGCACGCGGGTCGCCATGGCCAGCTCGCCGTAAGGCACGCGTACGATCGGGGCGATGCCTGAATCCTGGGCAGCGACGGCTATGGCGCAGCAGGTCTCGATCGACATGGATCCGTGCTCGAGATCGAGGAACAGCCAGTCGAAGCCCGCCGCCTTCATCACTTTGATGATGTCGACATTGCGCACCAGCCGGATGCCGATGCCGATCGACAGCTCGTTCTTCAGCAGCCGCGCTTTGGCGGCATTGACTGCGATTGCCATGTTTACCCCTATAGAACCGGTCTTGTTTGATGGGCTAAACTAAACGCCATGTCTTTCCGAGTCGAACGAATCGACCATGTCGTCCTGCGGGTGCGCGATCTCGCGGCCATGGTGACATTCTACGAGCGGGCGCTGGACTTCACCGTCCTGCGGCGGGTCGAGCGCCTCAATCTGGTGCAGATGCGGGCGGGTGCTTCGATGCTCGACCTGGTGGATCGCGAACGGCCTGAAGGCGGCGGCAACATGGATCATCTGTGCTTTCGCATCGAACCCTTCGACCGTGACGCCATCGTCAGCAAGCTTTCGCCCCTCGGCATTGCGGTGGGTGAAACCGTCGAGCGGGTCGGGGCCGAGGGCAACGGCCCCTCTGTCTATTTCGACGATCCCGAGGGCAACCAGATCGAACTGAAGGGCCCATCCTTCTAGCGGCCTTCTGGCGGCTTTCGACCCATTAGCCCTTGGCCTCTCCGGTCGATGTGCTAGCTTCCCTGCGGCGGAAAAACAAAAAAGTGTCGAACCCGCCGGCGTAAAAGGGAGGAAGTCTTATGCGTTCACGTTTGGTCGTTATGGCCGCGGGATTGATTGCCTGCGTCACTGTTGCTGCGCCCGCGCTGGCTCAGAAGCAGGGCGGCACGTTGCGCATATCCCACCGCGACAATCCGCCGAGCGCCTCGATCCACGAGGAAGCGACGATTTCCGTGAACCAGCCGTTCATGGCGGTGTTCAACAATCTCGTGTTTTTCGATCCGAAGGAAAAGGTCAACAGCCCCGATCATATCGTGCCCGACCTGGCCGAGAGTTGGAACTGGAGCGACGGCGACACGAAGCTGACCTTCAAGCTGCGCGCGGGCGTGAAGTGGCATGATGGCAAGCCGTTCACCAGCGCCGACGTCAAGTGCACCTGGGACGCGCTGGTCGGCAAGGGCGATGAGAAGATGGACATCATCCGCAAGAGCCCGCGGAAGGTCTGGTACAACAATCTCAAGGAAGTCACGACCAACGGCGACCTCGAAGTCTCCTTCGTGCTCGGCCGGCCGCAGCCGTCGTTCCTCGTCATGCTCGCCGGCGGCTATTCGCCGGTCTATTCCTGTCACGTGCCGGGCCGCGACATGCGCTCCCGGCCGATCGGCACCGGTCCCTTCAAGGTGACGGAATTCAAGCGCAACGAATCGATCAAGTTGGTGCGCAATCCCGACTACTGGAAGAAGGGCCAGCCCTATCTCGACGCCATCGACTGGCGGATCGTGCCCAACCGCAGCACCCGGCTGCTGGGCTTCGGCGCTGGCGAATTCGACATGACGTTCGATTCCGACGTCACTTTCCCGCTGCTCAAGGACATCAAGGCGCAAAAACCCGACGCCGTATGCGAGGCGCGGCCGACCAACGTCAACTCCAACATCTTGGTCAACCGCGATGCGCCGCCGTTCGACAACCCGCAGCTGCGCAAGGCCATGGTGCTGGCCCTCGACAACAAGGCGTTCAGCGACATCCTGAGCCAGGGCAACGACCTCGACGGCGCCGCCATGCTGCCGCCGCCGGCCGGCTTCTGGGGCATGCCCAGGGAGATGCTGGCGTCGCTGCCCGGCCATTCGACCGACCTCGAGAAGAGCCGGGCCGACGGCCGCAAGATCATGGAGGGCCTGGGCTACGGCCCGGACAAGCGGCTCAAGGTCAAGGTGGCAACGCGCAACATCGCGATCTATCGCGATCCCGCCGTCATCCTCATCGACCAGCTCAAGAGTATCTATATCGATGGCGAACTCGACCCGATCGACACCACGGTCTGGTACAGCAAGGTCCAGCGCAAGGATTACGCCATCGGCATGAACCTGACCGGCATCGGCATCGACGATCCCGACGTCAATTTCTACGAAAATTTCTACTCGACGTCGGAGCGCAACTACACGGGCTACAAGAATGCCGAGGTCGACCGGCTGATCGACGGGCAGTCGGCCGAGACCGACCGCGAGAAACGCAAGAAGCTGGTGTGGGAGATCGAGCGCCGGCTGGCCGAGGACGGCGCGCGGCCGGTGATCGCTCACAGCGTCGGCAATACCTGCTGGGCGCCGCAGGTCAAGGGCGTCGTGCTGCAGGTCAACAGCATCTACAACGGCTGGCGCTTCGAAGACGTGTGGCTCGACAAGTAAGACGCCATGGGATCCTACCTCACCCGCCGCCTGCTGCTGATGATCCTGACCCTGTTCGGGATGTCGGTGCTGATCTTCGTCATGCTGCGGCTGGTTCCGGGCAATATCGCTGACATCCTGGTCGATGCCTCGGGCATCGCCGATCCCAAGGAAAAGGCCAAGATCGCGCGCGAGCTGGGCATCGACCGGCCGATCGTCGAGCAATACGGCAAGTGGATCGTCGGGCTGAGCCAAGGCGATCTCGGCTTCGCCTATGTCTCGGAGCGGCCGGCCATCGAGGAGATCGCGCCGCGCATCCCGATCAGCGGCAAACTGGCGGGGCTGGCGCTGTTCTTCGCCGTCATCATCGGCGTGCCGCTGGGGGTGGCGAGCGCCGTGCGGCAGAATACCGGGCTCGACTATTTCCTGCGCATCCTCAGTCTCAGCGGCCTGTCGTTGCCCTCCTTCTGGCTCGGTCTGCTGGTTCTGATGGCGTCCGTGCACTGGTTCGGAATGATCCCGATCTACAGCAGCGAGCCGCGCGGCTTCTGGTCGGAGCTGGGCCTGCTGGCGCTGCCGGCCGCCGTCGTCGGCTTCCGCAGCTCGGCGCTGATCATGCGTCTCACGCGCTCCTCGATGCTGGAAGTGCTGCGCCAGGACTACATCCGCACGGCGCGCTCCAAGGGAGCGTCGTGGACCTCAGTCAACTACAACCATGCCCTTCGGAACGCCCTGCTGCCGGTGGTGACCATCATCGGCATCGAAGCGGCCTTTCTGGTCGGCGGGCTCATCGTCACCGAGACGGTGTTCAATATTCCCGGCGTCGCCCGTTTCCTCGTCGAGGCGATCCTGTGGCGCGACTATCCGATCGTGCAGAACCTCGTGATGCTGATCGCCTTCGTCGTCGTGCTGGTGAATTTCCTGGTCGACATGGCCTATATGGCGCTCGACCCGCGCATCAAGTTCGCGGAATAGAACCATGGCATCCAGATGACCGTCATCAACCACGATGCAGCCCTTGACCGCGCCGGCGCCAATATCACCGGCTGGTGGAGCCGCATCCTCTTCTTCACGCGGCGCTACCCGTTGGGCGCGGTCGGCGCGCTGATCGTGCTGATCTTCGTCCTGACGGCGATCTTCGCCGGCTTCATCGCGCCGTTGGACCCGACCGCCACCAATGCCCGCGCCTCGCTGGCCAAGCCGGGCGGCGCCAATATTCTGGGCGCCGACTTCATGGGTCGCGACATGTTCAGTCGCATCGTGCATGGCGCGCGTATCTCACTGGCCGTCGGCGTCGGCGCCATGAGCCTGGGCGGCATCCTCGGCATCTCGATCGGCCTGGCCAGCGGCTATCTCGGTGGCTGGGTCGATCTGATCACGCAGCGCTTGATGGACATCATGCAGTCGCTGCCGCTGCTGGTCATGGCCATCATCATGGCGGCATCGCTCGGACCGTCGCTGCGCAACACCATCATCGCCATCGCCATCCCGCTGGTGCCGACCGTGGCCCGTGTCGTGCGCTCCAGTACGCTGTCGCTGCGCGAGCTGCCTTTCGTCGAGGCAGCGCGGGCCGTCGGCATGGGCGAGTTCCGCATCGCCGTGCGCCATATCCTGCCGAATACGCTGGCGCCGCTGATCGTGCTGGCGACAGCGCAGCTCGGCTCGGCCATCCTGGTCGAAGCCTCGCTCTCCTTCCTCGGCCTCGGCATTCCCGAGCCGCATCCGTCCTGGGGCCGCATGCTGTCGGAATCGGCCGCCGAATACGTGCGCACCGCGCCGTGGCTGGTGATCTTCCCCGGCCTCGCCATCAGCATGGTGGTGTTCGGCACCAACCTGCTGGGCGACGCGCTGCGCGACATTCTCGATCCGCGGGAGCGCACGTGACGGATCTGCTCGAAGTCTCCGATCTCGGCACCTGGTTCTATACGCGCCAAGGCATCGTCAAGGCGGTCGACGGCGTCGACTTCTCCGTCGCCTCGGGCGAGACGCTGGCCATCGTCGGCGAATCCGGCTGTGGCAAGAGCATGACGGCGCTGTCGCTGATGCGCCTGATTCCCGATCCGCCGGGCCGAATCGTCTCGGGCTCGGTCAAGCTCGCCGGCCGCGACCTGCTGCAGCTCAGCGAAGAGGAGATGCGCCGCGTCCGCGGCAACGACATCTCGATGATCTTCCAGGAGCCGATGACCTCGCTCAACCCGGTGATGACCATCGGCAAGCAGATCGCCGAGGCGCTGATCCTGCATCGCGGCCTCAGTCGCGCTGCGGCGCTGAAGCGTGCCGTCGAGATGCTGGATTTCGTCCGCATCCCCGAGCCGGGGCAGCGTTCGAAGGAATACCCGCATCAGCTCTCGGGCGGCATGCGCCAGCGCGCCATGATCGCCATGGCGCTGGCCTGCAATCCCAAGGTCCTGATCGCCGACGAGCCGACGACGGCGCTCGACGTCACCATCCAGGCGCAGATCCTCGAATTGATCGTCGAGTTGCAGCGCGAGTTCGGCGCCGCCGTGATCCTGATCACGCACGATCTCGGTGTCGTGGCCGAGACGGCGCATCGCGTCATCGTCATGTATGCCGGCCGCAAGGTCGAGGAAGCCACCGTGGGCGAGCTCTTTGCCCACCCGCTGCATCCCTATACCAGCGGCTTGCTGGCCTCGATCCCGCGTCTCGACCTGATGCGCGGCGAGGCCGAGCGCAACACCGGCCGTCTGCAGGAAATTCCCGGCATCGTGCCGCCGCTCTTCGCCCTGCCGCCGGGCTGCGCTTTCGCCCCGCGCTGCCCCAAGGCCGACGACAAGTGCCGGCGCGATCGTCCTCCCTATGAACAGAAGCAGCCTGCCCATTGGGCGGCCTGTTGGCATATCGATGGTTGAGCCGAAAGTCCCTGTGCTGAAGGTCCCCGTTCTTGAAGTCAGGGACCTCAAGAAGCACTTCCCGGTGAAGAAGGGCCTGTTGCGCCGCACCGTTGGCAATGTCTATGCCGTCGACGGCATCAGCTTCACCATCAATGAAGGCGAGACGCTGGGCCTGGTGGGGGAAAGCGGCTGCGGCAAGACCACGGCCGGTCGCACAGTGATGCGGCTCACCGAACCAACCAGCGGGTCGATCAAGATCAACGGCACCGAGGTCACCGGTCTTTCGAAAGCGGAATTCCGGCCCTACCGCCGGCAGATGCAGATCGTCTTCCAGGACCCGTTCTCCTCGCTCAATCCGCGCATGACGGCGGGCGATATCGTGGGCGAGCCGCTGCAGGTCCATGGCATGGGCAATCGCAAGGAACGCCAGGAGCAGGTCGCCGCGCTCTTCGCCCGCGTTGGCCTGCGCCCGGCGCAGATGACCAACTACCCGCACCAGTTCTCCGGCGGTCAGCGCCAGCGCATTGGTATCGCCCGAGCGCTCGCACTGGGACCAAAGCTGATCGTGGGCGACGAGCCGGTCTCGGCGCTCGACGTGTCGATTCAGGCGCAGGTCATCAACCTGCTGCAGGACCTACAACGCGAGCGGCAGCTCTCCTATCTGTTCATCAGCCACAATCTCGCGGTGGTCGAGCACATCAGCCACCGCATCGCCGTGATGTATCTCGGCCGCATTGTCGAATACGCCGACACCAAGACCATCTTCACGCGCGGCCAGCATCCCTATACCGAGGCGTTGCTCTCCGCCGTGCCGGTCCCCGATCCCGCCGTGAAGCGCCAGAAGCGCGTCCTGCAGGGCGACGTGCCGAGCCCGGTCAATCCGCCGCCGGGCTGCCACTTCCACACGCGCTGCCCCTATGCCGTGGCGCGCTGCAAGGTCGAGGCGCCTCCGCTTCGCGAAATCGCGCCGGGGCATCACGTTTCCTGCCATTTGAGGTAAGCTGGCCTCCACGGAGGAAAAAATGGCGGATTGGGATTACGTTATCGTGGGCGGCGGCTCGGCGGGCTGCGTGTTGGCCAATCGGCTGAGCGAGGATCCGGCGACCAAGGTGTTGCTGCTCGAAGCAGGGCCACGCGACAGCTCGATGTGGATCGACATCCCGGCGGGCTTCACCAAGCTTCTCAACCACAAGAAGTTCAACTGGAACTTCGAGATGGAGGCCGAGGAGGGCATGGCCGGCCGGCGCATTCCCTGCCCGCGCGGCAAGACGCTGGGCGGCTCGTCCTCGATCAACGGCATGCTCTATGTGCGCGGCCAGCCGCTCGATTACGACACCTGGGCGCAGCAGGGCAACCGCGGCTGGTCCTATGACGGCGTGCTGCCCTATTTCAAGAAATCGGAGCACCGTGGACGCGAAGGCGACGACTCGCGCGGCAAGGGCGGCTTGCTGAACGTCGACGACATGACCGAGAGCCACGCGCTCTGCGACGCCTTTATCGACGCCGCGGAAGCCAGCGGCTATCCGAAGAACAAGGATTACAACAACGGCACCCAGGAAGGCTTCGGCTACTACCAGGTGACGATGAAGAATGGCAAACGCTGGTCGACGGCGCGCGCCTTCCTCGATCCCGCGCGCAGCCGGCCCAACCTGAAGATCGAGACCGATGCGCTGGTCGCCCGGGTCATCCTCGAGGGCAAGCGCTGTGTCGGCGTCGCCTATAGCGTCAACGGCCAGGCGCGCGAGGCGCGCGTCAACCGCGAGGTCGTCGTGTCCTGCGGCTCGGTGCAGTCGCCCGGCATCCTGGAGCATTCCGGCATCGGCCAGCCCGAGCTGCTGCGCTCGCATGGCATCGAGGTCCGTCACGAATTGAAGGGCGTCGGCGAGAATTACGGCGACCACTTCGCGCCGCGCATGAACTGGCGCGTCAAGAACATGGCGACACTGAACGAACAGACGCGCGGCCTCAACCTGGTGAAAGAAGTCATCAAGTACTACGCCACGGGCAAGGGCGCGCTCAGCCTGACCGCCGGCGTCGTCTTCGGCTTCGTGCGCACGCGGCCGGGCCTCGAGACGCCCGACATGCAATTCCACATGGCCCATGCCAGCTACGACTCGGCGCAGAAGCGCATGCTGGAGAAGGAGCCGGGCATGACCGTGGTGATCGGCCAGTGCCGACCCGAATCGCGTGGCTCGATCCATATCAAGTCGGCGGAAGTGGGTGCTGCGCCGGCGATCCGGCCGAACTTCCTGACCACGCAGACCGACCGCGACGCCACGGTTGCGGGCATGCAGATCGCCCGCAAGATCGTCTCGCATCCGTCGATGGCCAATTACATCGCCTACGAGAACAACCCCGGCGACAAGGTGCAGAGCTACGACGAATGGCTCGATTACGCCCGCCGCACCGGCCAGACGACCTATCACGTCGTCGGCACCTGCAAGATGGGTCAGGACACCATGGCCGTGGTCGACGACCGCCTGCGCGTACACGGCATCGCCGGCCTGCGCGTCATCGACGCCTCGATCATGCCGACAGTGACCTCGGGCAATACCAACGCCCCCACGATCATGATCGCCGAAAAGGGCGCCGACATGATCAAGGAAGACGCCAAGAGCGGGGTGAAGCTAGCCGCCTAGAAGAGCCGGCGACGCCTTCACTTCCTGGCGCTCGACCTTCTTCACGATCTCGGTGAGCTTGGCATGGGTCGGCGCCGGGACACCGATGTAATTGCCGCGGTCGGCGACGTAGCCGTTCATGAATTCGATCTCGGTGCGGCGGCCCTTGCGGATGTCTTGGGCCATCGACGGACGCTGGATGTCGGCGCGGGGATTGGGGTTGGTGTTGGAGCCGGGGCGCAGGATGGCCTCGACCTCGTCCAGCGCGGTCTTGTCGCCCTCGGCGGCGCGGGCGAGCTGTTCGGGCTCGAACTTGCCGATCTTCTCGATGTGGTAGCCCAGCGCCTGGCCGACGCGCACGGCCTCGCCGCCGAGCTTGATCGAGAAGCGGCGAATGGCGTCGTTACGGTCGCAATCGGCGCCGGTCAGGCCCGTGGCGGCCGAAACGCCATTCTTCATGCCGTTCTGGCAGAGCTTGGACCAGCGCTCGCCCCACAGGTTGGTGGTGGTCTTGGAGCTGTCGATGCGGCCCACCATCTCGCGCAACTCCTCGACGCGCTTGGTGATGCGGCCATGGACCTCGCCGACGCGGAACACGGTGTGCTTGTCGCCGCCCTTGGCGACGGTGCGGCGGATGCGGGCGGGCTCGAACATGTCGACCGAGATCAGCGAGGCCACCATGCCCACGGTCTTGCCCCAGCCGACGACGCCGGCGATGCGCTCCTCGTTCAGGCAGTTCTGCAGCGACACGACATAGCCGTCCGGCGCCAGGTACTGCTTGATGAGCTGGGTGGCCCATTCGGTGTCGTAGGACTTCATCGAGACGAAGGCGATGTCGATCGGCTTCTGGCGTGAGAGAGCCTCGACCTCGGTGAGGTGCATGGTCTTGGCCTCGGTGACCGTGAACTTCTCCTCCGGCGTCACGCCGTCGAGCTCCAGGCCGCGGCTGCGGATGGCCTCGATGTTCTCCGGCCAGAAGTCGATCAGCGTCACGTCCTCGCCCGCCTTGGCGAGATTGCCGCCGACATATCCACCTAAGGCGCCGACGCCGACGACCGCGATTCGCTTGCCCATTGTCCTGTACTCCCTAAGCCGCCGGCAGCTTGGCGAGGAACGCCTCGACTGCCTGATTGAAGAGCGCGGGCTGATGCAGGTTCGAGGCATGGCCCGCGTCGGGAACGACCGCCTTGGTCGCTCCCTTGATCTTGGCCACCATGTAGTCGGTGGCGGCGATGAAATTGGTGTCCCGGGCGCCGACCAGCACCAGGGTCGGCACGGCGATGCTATTGAGCGACTGGATCACGCGATCGTTCTGCTGGGCCAGCATGCCGCGTGCCGCTCCGGCCAGGCCCTTGGCGTCGCGATGCGTCGTCAGCTTCACCTCGTCACTGGTGTTGAGGGCGGAGAGGCCGCGCGTCTCGAAATCCTCGGCGCGCTTGTTGGCGGTCTCGTTCCACTTGGTGCGGGCCTCGTCCTTCTTGAAGCCGGGGCCGGTGTCGAACAGCATCAGCGCGCGCACGCGGCCGCGATGGCTGGCATGAAAGGCGAGCGACATGTAGCCGCCCAGCGACAAGCCGCCGACGATGGCCTTGTCGGCCCCGACGACATCGAGCAGGGCGCGCATGTCGCCCACCGTCAGGCCCTCGGAGTAAAGCTCCAGGTCCTTGGGGTAATCGCTCTCGCCGTGGCCGCGCATGTCCCAGACGACGACCTGGTAGCGGTCCTTCAGCGCCGCGATCTGGCCGTCCCACATGCGGCAGGTCGAGCTGTAGCCGTGGCTCAGCAGGATCGTCGGGCCACCGCCCGCGGGGCCATGGACCTCGTAATGAATCTTGACGCCGTTGCGGTCGAGCCTGGCCATCAGGGTGCCACTCGCGCTTCGTTGCGCGCCTTTTCGAGGTAACGGTCGGCGTCTTCCTGCAGCAGCAGGCGGTCCGCTTTCAATTGGTCGACGGCGGTCTGCACCTTGGCGACATAGGCGGCGCGGTTGGCATAGCGTGCGGCGATCTTGTCGGCCGGGAAGGCGAGGTAGCTGCCGTCGCGGTCGGCGATCTCGCCAGCGGGGTAGGGCGGCTTGTATTCGTTCCAGCCGGTATAGGTGGCGAGCGGCACGGCGATGTCGGGCAGGCGGATGCCGGCGACCTCGTTGCCGTCGGCATCGACCTTGCTGACCAGCGTGCGGTAGGCCTTGTCGCCCGGCCGGGGATTCACCCAGTCGCCCGGTGGCGCCACGCGGTTGGTGACCCGCACTACGGCAGCTGCCGGAATTGCGGGAAATCCCGTCTTGTCCGGCTCGACCAGCGTGCCGGCCGCCAGTGTCGGCAGCCGGCTGGGTGGCGGCGCCTTGCCGGAGACGACCCAGTCGTCGAGGGCGACGAGGAGGGCGCGCACGGCGGGCATCGGATTGTGCGGGTTGCGCGGGTTCACATTGGGACCGGGGTCGGTGGTGGCACCGTTGCGGCCGCCATGCTGGGTGCCGGCGATCATGTAGACGCGGCTGTTCGCCGGCAGCTCGACGTCCCTGGTGCCGAGCGGATCGGTGGCGAGCAAGGAAGCGCCCTTCTGCCAGTACTCCGTCGAGGTATTGGTTTCGATCAGCAACGGATCGGAGCCGTCGCCGCGAAACAGCGAGCCGGTCTGGCCGGTCAGCGGATCGGACATCGCGGCGGTCGAGAACGGAAAGGCGTTTTCCGGGAAGTCGTGATCCTCGTGCTGCGTGCCGGTGCGTGCGGGCTGGGCGAAGGGCTGATTGAAAAAGACGCGGCCGACGCCGGCGATATGCGAATGGATGCCGTCGAAAACCTTGCGGCCCTGCTCGTCGCGATTGAAGCCCTGGCCGATATGGTCGCGCAGGTAACGCCCGGCCTGCGAGAAGCCGATAGCCAGCGCATGGCCGATCGGCCGGCCCGTGACCGCGACAGCGGCGGGATCGTAGCGCAGCCAGCTCACGACATCGCGCGTCGCGGCAAAGCCCAGGCCCTGCACCTTGGGATTCTTGGCCTCGTAATGGAATTCATAGAGGAAGCCCGGCTTGGGCTTGGTGCCGTCGCGCAGCTTGATCGAGCGGCTGTCGGCGAAAGACCACTGATTGAGCGGCAGCTCGTGCGGCTCGTCCGCGGCCTTCTCGCGCACCGTCAGGCGCGCGCGCGGCTGTTCCAGGGTCGCCGCCTCATGCGAGAGCTTGAAGGTCGCCAGCGCCCCGCCGCGCGTGCCCGGGACATATTCCTCGCGCACCTGCTGGACGATCGGCTGGCCCTGGTCGGTGGCGACAGGCGCGGTCAGCGCCAGGCCCATATTGGCGCGCGGCGCATCGGGGTCCCAGCCCGACCAGACGATGGTGTAGCCCAGCCGCATCGGAAAGCCGTTGCCGACATCGGCCAGCGTCTTCGGATCGTTCACGCCCTGCGGGCCGTCGGCGATATTGCCGAACAGCATCTTGCGGCCGCGGTTGTTCACTTCGTAGAGGATGCGGCCATTGCCCTTGGCCGGATCCCGGGGCCGCAGGATGAAGATTACCGTCGAATACTCGACCTGCCCGCGCGCATTGCGCGGCGCCTTGTCGATCAGCGCGATGCCCTTGTTGGCGGGATCGTTGGGATCGACCTCGCCCCTGGCCGTGCCGATGACGCGCTCATAGGCGCCGACAGCGCCGAAGGCGGCACCGTCGGCCAGCGGCTCGACGGCCTGGATGTCGATCGAAAGCAGCACGCTAGTTGGTGCCGGGCGGCGGGAAGTTGATCTCCACGCCGACGCCGTCGGGATCGTAGAGGAAGATCTGCTGGCCGCCGGTGCGCGGGATGGTCTGCTCGCGGAACTTCACCTTCTTGGTCGTGAGCTTCTTGCGCACGCCGTCGATGTCTGTGCCGGCGAAGGCGATATGGTCGAAGCGGCCGGTGTTCTTGAACTTCTTCTTGGTGCCGCGCACGACGATGCCCTCGCGCGGCTTGCGCTTGCCCAGCAGATGCACGGTGGCGACGCCGCCGGAATAGAGCCAGTTGCCGGGAAAGCCCAGCGGCGGACGGTCGCCATCTTCGAGGCCGAGCACCCCGCAGTAGAATTTCACGGTCTTCTTCAGGTTGGACGGTTCGAGCGTGTAGTGCTGCAAAGTACCGAGCGGCATGATCGTTCTCCTCAGACCCAGGTGAGATCGGCATCGGCACCCATCATCCAGGCGCCGACGGTTTCGAAATGGGACAGCCGTCCCTGAAGCTGCTGCGTCACGGTATGGACGTCGCGGAAGCGGCGCGCCAGCGGGTGGTTCTCGAAGATCGCCGTGGCGCCGGCGGCATTGTAGGCGAAGTCGACGGCCTCGCGCGCCTTGTGAATGGCGTTGGTCGAGGCCATGCGGATGGTGATGCGGTGCTCGACCGTGAGGGCGGCGCCGTCGCAGATCTCGCGCCAGATTCCCGCCACCGACTGCAGCAGGAAGGCGCGGGCCGAGCGGATGGCGACCTCGGCCTGGGCGAGATTGGTCTGGACCACGGCGCTGTCGCGGATCGGGCTGCGGGCGCCGCGCGGGATCTTGGTGCGGGCGGTGTCGATGAAGCTGTCGAGGGCGGCGCGGGCGGTGCCGAGAGCCACGCCGGCGAAGCCCACCTCGTAACAGGTCATCGCCGACATGCGGTAGAGCGGCCCATCCTCGCGGCGCTCCCGGGCCGGTTGCGAGAAGTCCCGGGTGATCGAATGGTCGGCGCGCACGAAATGGTCGGCGAGCGCGAACTGGTCCGAAGCCGTGCCGCGCAGGCCGACGGTGTCCCAGATATCGGTCCAGGCGACCTCGCTCGACGGTACCAGCAGGGTGCGCTCCTGCGGCTTGCCGTTGGCGTCGAGCAGGGGTGAGCCGTCCGGCTTGTAGATCGGTGCCTGGGCGCCAAGCCAGGTGGCGTGCCGGCACCCCGAGGCAAAGGCATAGGTGCCGGTGACCCGGTAGCCGCCCTCGACGGCGACGGCGCGGGCCTTGGGACCGGGTCCCCAGGCCAGCACGGCGCGCGGCTCCTTGCCGAACATCTCATGGGCCACGGCGGGGTCGAGATAGGCCGCCGACATGGCGCAGCCGCCGGCCTGGCTCAGGCACCAGGCGGTCGAGGCATCGCCACGGGCGATGGTCTCGATGACGTTGAAGAAGGTGACGGGATCGGTCTCGATGCCGTTGGCCGAGCGCGGCAGCAGCAGGCGGAACAGCCGCGCCTCGTGCAGTTTGTCGAGCAGCGCGGGTTGCAGCCGGCGGCTGTCCTCGATCTCGTTCGCGGCGGCCTCGACGACGGGGCGGAGCGCCTCGGCGCGCGAAACCACGGCCGGATCACCGGCCATGTTAGCGGCCACGTTGGCGGCAGACGGAATCGACGTGTCCAAGGCCATTCACTCCGAACGGAATTAAGCAGGCGAGCACCACGTACACCTGTCGCCCGACACCGGAACGCTACGCCGCCGGGGGCGGCAGCGGCAAGCGGTCCGGCCGGCTGGTTTGCTATCCGAAACGCAGCCCTGCAGCGAGACCGGCGCTTTGCTAAGGAATGCGTATCGGGGGCCGTCTTGCCCCAAACGGGAGAGACCGCCATGAACTGGACCGACCGCCGCAAGCGTTTCCGCGCTCTTCTCGCGGGCGACCGCTGCTATCACCCCGGCTCGGTCTATGACCCGATCTCGGCCCGCATCGCCGAGGATCTCGGCTTCGAGATCGGCATGTTCGCGGGCTCGACCGCCTCGCTCACCGTGCTGGGTGCGCCCGACCTGATTGTTCTGACCCTGACGGAATTCGCCACCCAGGCCTATCGCATCAACCGCGCCGGCAACCTGCCGCTGATGGTCGATGCCGATCACGGCTACGGCAACGCGCTCTCCGCCAGGCGCACGGTCGAGGAACTGGAGACCGCCGGCATCTGCGGCATGAGCCTGGAAGACACAGAGCTGCCCAATCCCTTCGGCACGACCAAGCCGCGCCTGATCTCGATCGCCGAGGGCGTCGGCAAGATGAAGGCGGCCCTTGGCGGCCGTCAGGACCCGGCGCTCTGTATTGCCGGCCGCACCAGCGCGATTTCGATCACGGGCCTCGACGACACCATCGCCCGCGGCAAGGCTTATGAGGCGGCGGGCGTCGATGCGTTGTTCTTCGTCGGCGTGAAGACGCGCGCTGAACTCGATGCGATTTCGGCCGCGACCAAACTGCCGCTCATCCTGGGCGGACTGTCAGAAGAATTGACAGACTTGTCCTACCTCGGCGCCCGCCGCGTGCGAATCGCCCTGCAGGGCCACCAGCCTTTCGCCGCCGGCGTGAAGGCCGTACACGACACGCTGAAGGCGCTGCGCGACGGCGTGCCGCCCGCGAAGCTGCAGGGCGTGGCCTCGCCCGAGTTGATGAAGCAGGTGACGCGCGACGCCGACTACACGAAGTGGACGAAAGATTTCCTGGGCTAACCCAGCGGCACCAGATGCACGGCGACGCCATAGGTGTGCTCGCCGCCGCCGAGGATGACGCCGTGCAGCGGGCTGACATCGGAGAAGTCGCGGCCCCAGGCGAGCGTGACGTGATCCTCGTGAGCGATCAGGTCGTTGGTCGGGTCGAGATGGACCCAGCCGGCTTCCTGCCCGCACCACACCATGACCCAGGCGTGGCTCGCATCGGCGCCGCGCAGCTCGATCTGGTCGACGCTGTGGATGGTGCGGATGTAACCCGAGACATAGCGCGCGGCGAGGCCATGGGCGCGCAGGGCGGCGATCTGGACATGGGCGAAGTCCTGGCAGACGCCGCTCTTGCCCTCGAAAACCTCGTGCAGCGGCGTCGAGATATCGGTCGAGCCGGGGCGGTATTCAAAATCGGCCTTGATGCGCGAGGTGAGTTCGCGAGCGGCTGCGAGGATCGGCCGGCCGGCGGTAAGCGAGACGGCGCCATAGGCACGCAACGTGTCGTCGGTCATGACCAGCGGCGAGTTGTGAACAAATTCGCTGGCCTCGATCCAGGTGGGAAAGCCGCCGCCGTTGAGGCCGGCGCAGATCTCTTCCCAGGCCGGTGTCGCCGACAGTGCCGGCGGCGCGGGAATCGAGACCTCGATCTCTGCCTTGACCTCGATCTCGAAGCGCTTGTGCGGCTCGTCGATGCGGTAGAGGTCCATGTGATTGCCGAAGTGATCGACCCGCTGGCTGGTGGCGGCAGGCCCGGGGACGGCAACGATCTCGGTCGACAGCACCTGCTGGCCGGGAAAGTCGCGGGCGCGCAGATGGGCCACGTGATGCGCCGAGTCGACGCTGTTGGTGTAGCTGTACGAGGTGCGGTGGGAGAGGCGGTAGCGCATTAGCGCCCGTGCGACCCGAGCGCCTGCGCCGTCGGCACATGCGAGAAATAGGCGCGGGTGATGGCCTCCGACAGGGTGTCGAGTTCGTCGACGGCCTGCTCGGAGACATCGCGCAGCATGGCCAGGGCCAAACCCTCGTGGCGCCACGCCTGCTCGTCGCCGCCGAACTGCTGCACGGCGGCGGAGATGTTCTCCTCCGCCTCGGCCAGCGACATCGGCACCATGACCTCCGATACCTTGAACAGGCCCTGGAGGTGATCGGCGATGGCGCGCAGCTGGAAGACCAGCGAGCGCGGATTGGAGTCGTCGAGCACGACGAGGTCGAGGACCGGCGCGGGCTGGAGCTGGCCGAGATAGCGCGTGCGATAGGTGATGGTGCTGTCGCAGAGTTCGAGCGCGATGCGCATGGCGGCATCCCAGTCGATCGGCGACTGGCTGAAACCGCCCAGCGCATTCTTGAGCACGAACTCGGCACGTTCGAGGCGGCGGCCGAGATCGAGGAAGCGCCAGCCGGTGCCGCGCGTCATGTTCTCCTGGGCGAGACCCGAGAGCGTGGCGACGAAGCGCACCACCGAATCGAGGGCGGCCAGCAATGGATCGAGTTTGCCGCGGGCGGCGCGCACCTGTTCGCGCACTTCGGCCATATGCGGCAGGACGGCCAGCGTCATGTCGGCGGAGAAGCGGTCGCGCAGCGAATTGGTCAGGCGCTGGATCTCGTCGAAGGCGGCGGCGAGGCCGAGGCCGTCATTGGCGCAGGCAGCGAGTCCCTGCTGGAAGGCGGCACTCTCCGGCGCCGACATCGCATCGTCCTCGTCCATCAGGCCGGCCCCCATCAGCAGATGGCTGAGCTGACGCAACTCGGCCGAGTCGCGCGGGCCCATGGCGCCCTGGGCCACGCGCGTGACGGCGGTGCGCAGCAGCCGGGCGCCATTGTCGAGGCGTTCGATATAGCGGCCGAGCCAGAAGAGGTTGTCGGCGACGCGGCTTTGCAGGTCGGCGCCGCCGCGGTCGACGGCGAGCTGATGGAAACGCCGGGCGCTGGGCACCGTCACTTCGGCGGCATCCTCGGCCAGCACCCAGACGTCCTTCAGCGTGCCGTCGAGGCGGGTGAGCGAACGCAAGGCTGTGTCGCCGGCCGGCTCGCGGGCCAGGCCACCCGGCAGCACGCGATAGCCTTCGCCATCGGCGATCAGGAAGACGCGCAGCACGACGGCCGCGGGGGCCAGAGCGTCGCCATCCCATTTGGGACTGAGCGAGGGCGTCACCGGCCATTGCGCCACGAAGTCGCCGGGCCTGGCGCGCAGGCGGGCTTCGAGTTCCGCGCGGCCCACTGTATCGAGCATGCCGACGACAATTGGCTCGCGATCCTGGCCGAGGCAGGGACGCACGATCATCGAATCGAGATGGGCCAGCACGAAGGCGAAGGCCGTGGGCTCGCCCAGCCACCAGACATCGAGCGACGGCAGCCTGAGCTCTTCACCCAGCAGATGCGTGGCCATGCGCGGCAGAAAGGGCATCAGTGCCGGCGTCTCGGCAAGGCCCGAGCCCAGCGCATTGGCAAGCACGATCTGGCCGGCGCGCGTGGTCTCGGCCAGGCCGGTGACGCCCAGCGCCGAATCGGCGCGCAGCTCCAGCGGATCGCAGAAGGAACTGTCGAGGCGGCGCATCAGGGCATGAACGGGCCTGAGGCCGGCCAGCGTCTTGATGGCGGTGGCGCCGTCGCGGGCCGAAAGATCGCCGCCCTCTACAAGGGCGACGCCGAGCGCGCGGGCGAGATAGACGTGCTCGAAATAGGTTGCCGACAGCGGACCGGGCGTCAGCACCGCGACATTGGGACTGTCGACGCCGGCCGGCGCCATGGCCAGCAGCAGGTCGTGCCAGCGGTCGACGAAGGGACGCACGTGGCGGACGGGAATGGATCGGAAAGCCTCGGGCAGGGCGCGCGCCAGCACGCGGCGGATTTCCAGGGCATAGCCCAAGCCCGACGGCACCTCGGTGTGATCGGCCAGCACATGCCAGCGACCGTCACCGAGACGGACCAGATCGACGGCGTATTGGCTGAGGTAGCGTGGCGGGGGCTGGCCGTCGGTGACGCGGCAGGGCCGGTGGAACTGCCGGTTGGCATGGACCAGCGCCGGCGGGCAGAGTTTCTCGGCCAACAGGGTCTGCGGGCCGTAGAGATCGGCCAGCATCAGGTCGAGCAGGCGGGCACGCTGGATCAAGCCTTCCTCGAGCGCGCTCCACTCGTTGGGCGCGATGACCACGGGCAGCGGATCGAAAGTCCAGCGCGGGGCGGTGCGGTCCTCGAGCAGGTTGACGGTAGCGCCCGACTCGGCCAACTGCCGGCGTGCGCTTTCCACGCGCTCGGCCATGCCGCCGGCCGGCAGCGAGCGAATGACGCTGAGGATGCCCTGCCAGTGATAGCGGATCGACTTCTGGCCGGTGACCAGTTCGTCGTAAGCGCTCGCCGGCGAGGTCTGAAGGCCGCGCAACGATTCCATTTAAGTCAGCAGAATCGCATGGTGGAGGGGGCGGGTCTACACGCCCGAAGCTAGTAGGCGCGCCTCAAATCGAGCGTCAGGGGCCGTTCGGGATTGTCGAGCGGGCGGGGCACCGGCGACTTGCCGGGGGTATGGCCGATGGCGAAGAAGCGGGCGCGGCGGCGCGCTTCGGCCTCGTTGGCATTGACCGGCACGCGGTCGTAGTTGCGGCCGCCGGGATGGGCCACGTGATAGGTGCAGCCGCCGATCGAGCGGTCGTTCCAACTGTCGTAGATGTCCATGACCAGCGGCACATGCGGGCCGATGGTTGGATGCAGCGCATTGGAGGGTTGCCAGGCGCGATAGCGCACGCCGGCCACGAACTCGCCGGGCACGCCGGTCGAGCGCAGCGGCAACTGCCAACCATTACAGGCAACCACATGGCGGGCATCGTTGAGGCCCGCGACCTTGACCTGCAGGCGTTCGACCGAGGAGTCGACATAGCGCACCGTGCCGCCGGCGCCGGCCTCTTCGCCGAGCACGTGCCAGGGCTCCAGCGCGTTGCGCAGTTCGAGTTCGATGCCACGTTGGGCGATGCCACCGACCTTGGGGAAGCGGAATTCGAAATGCGGGGCGAACCATTCGGGCTCGAAGGCATAGCCGGCGCCGCGCAGATCCTCGAGGACCTCGCTGAAATCCTGCCAGACGAAGTGCGGCAGCATGAAATCGTCGTGCAGGCGGGTGCCCCAGCGGCTGAGCTTGCGCTCGTAGGGCCGCTGCCAGAAGGACGAGACCAGCGCACGCAAGAGAGCCTGCTGCGCCACGCTCATCTGCCAATGCGGCGGCATCTCGAAGGCGCGCAGTTCCAGGAGGCCACGGCGGCCCGAGGCACTGTCGGGCGTGAACAGCTTGTCGATGCAGAATTCGGTGCGATGGGTATTGCCGGTGACATCGACCAGGATGTTGCGGAACAGCCGGTCGACCAGCCAGGGCGGCGCCTGCTGGCCCGGCACGATCTGCCGGAAGGCCAGTTCGAGCTCGAACAGCGAGTCGTTCCTCGCCTCGTCGATGCGCGGATGCTGACTGGTCGGGCCGATGAACAGGCCGGAGAACAGATAGGACAGCGCCGGATGATTGAGCCAGTAGCCGAGCAGGCTCTTCAGCAGGTCGGGCCGGCGCAGCAACGGCGAGTCCGACGCATGCGAGCCACCGAGCACGACGTGGTTGCCGCCGCCGGTGCCGGTATGGCGGCCGTCGATCATGAATTTCTGCGCGCCCAGCCGCGTCGTGCGTGCTTCCTCGTAGACGATCTCGGTACGTTCGGTCAGTTCCCGCCAGGTCGTCGAGGGATGGATGTTCACCTCGATGACGCCGGGATCGGGCGTGACGCTGAAATTGTTGAGGCGCGCATCGCTGCCCGGCGGTGTGTAGCCCTCGAGAACGACCGGCTGGCCCAACTCCTCGGCGGTGTCCTCGATGGCCGCGACGAGGGCGAGGTAATCCTCGGTGCGCTCGGCCGGCGGCATGAAGATATGGAGATGTCCGTCGCGCGGCTCGAAGGCCATGGCGGTGCGCACCACTCCTGTGGCTGACGAACCCACAGCCGGCGCGCCGTCCTTGTTGGCTGCCAGCGCGCGCGACCAGGTCTCGCCGCGGCTCTTGGCGTCGCCGTTGCCGTTCGCGGCTTCGGGCGGCTCGCCCGGCGCCTGATGGGGCAGCACAGAGGGGCGGCGGAAGGCGTCGAGCGGCGGCAGCTCGGGTTGTGGCGCCATCGGATCGGGCTCGACGATGACGTCGGTATCGGCCGGCGCCGACCACGGCAGCGAATCGAGCGGCAGCCGGTAGCCGATCGCCGAGTCGCCGGGGATCAGGTAGCACTTCTCGCCACGCAGGAACCACGGGCCGGAGCGCCAGCGCCCTCTGCCATTCTGCTCGCGCGCGATCGGCAACACATAGCCGATGGCGGTATCGAGTCCGTGCTCGAAGACCTTGGCGAGACGCTCGCGTTCCAGCGGATCGCGCACCTTGGCGGCATCGACGGTGACGTTGCCCGGCATGCGCCGCTCGCGCCAGAGATAGTACCAGGTGTCCTCGAAGGCGCCGAAGAGGTAGCTCGGATCGAGCTGCAGGCGTTGCGCGACGGCCAGGGCGAAGCGATGCGCCGACTCGACGGTGGCGCCGGCAGGCTTGGACTCGTTGGCTGTCAGCGCCGGGTTGCGCCAGATCGGTTGGCCGTCCTTGCGCCAGTAGCAACCGAGCGCCCAGCGTGGCAGCTGTTCGCCGGGATACCATTTGCCCTGGCCGAAATGCAGCAGCGCGCCCTTGGATAAACGGCCGGCGAGTTTGCGGAAGAGCACGCCGGCGAGGCGGCGCTTATCCGGTCCGAGTGCCAGCGTGTTCCACTCGGCGCCGTCCATGTCGTCGATGGAAACGAAGGTCGGCTCGCCACCCATGGTCAAGCGCACGTCGCCCTTGCCGAGATCGCTTTCGACCAGACCGCCGACCTTGAGCAGGCGGGCCCATTGCTCGTCGGTGTAAGGCTTGGTCGTGCGCGGCGTCTCGCTGATGCGCGAGACTTTCATGTCATACGAGAACTCGACCTCGGCCTTCTCGACCCCGCCCTCGATGGGTGCCGCGCTCGACGGCTCGGGCGTGCAGGCAAGCGGGATATGGCCCTCGCCGGTCAGCAGGCCCGAGGTCGGATCGAGGCCGATCCAGCCGGCGCCCGGCAGATAGACTTCGCACCAGGCATGGAGGTCGGTGAAATCGTGTGTCGGGCCTTCGGGCCCTTCGAGCGGCTTCTCGTCGGCCACGAGCTGGATCAGGTAGCCCGAGGCAAAGCGCGCGGCAAAACCGAGATGGCGCAGGATGGCGACCAGCAGCCAGCCGGTGTCGCGGCACGATCCCTTGGCCGACTTCAGAGTCTCTTCATAGGTCTGCACGCCGGGCTCGAGGCGCACGATATAGCCGATGTCCTGTTGCAGCCGGGCGTTGAGGCCGACGACGAAATCGATGGTGCGCTGCTTCGTGCTACGGTCGACCTTGGCCAGCCAGGCGGCGAGCAGCGGGCCGGGCGGCGCCACTTTGCGGAACGGCGCGATTTCTTCCGCCAGCGAGGGGTCGTAGGCGAAAGGCCATTCCTCGGCGGCGGGCTCGAGGAAGAAATCGAAGGGATTGGTGACGGCCATATCGGCCACCAGGTCGACGATGACCTCGAACCTCGTCGTCTTCTCGGGGAAGACCAGCCGGGCGAGGTGATTGCCCTGCGGATCCTGCTGCCAGTTGATGAAATGGTCCTTGGGCTGGATCTTCAGCGAATAGGACAGGATCGGCGTGCGCGCATGTGGGGCAGGACGCAGCCGCACGATCTGCGGTCCGAGGGCAACCGGCCGGTCGTAGGTATAGGTCGTCCGATGATGCAGCGCGACGTGGATGCTCATAACGACCGTCTTGTTTCGCTAATCAGTACAGTAAGCAAGTGACATGCCAGTGTCCAAGTGGTGGGATTGACTTCATGACCGACTATTTCGACCTCTCCGGCAAAGTCGCCCTCGTGACCGGCGGCAGCCGTGGCCTCGGCTATCAGATGGTGAAGGCCTTTGCTGCCCATGGCGCGGATATCTTCATCACCAGCCGCAAGATCGAGTCCTGCGACAAGGCCGCCGCCGAGGTGCGGGCGATGGGGCGCAAGGCTGCGACCCATGCCTGCAACGTCGCCAACTGGCAGGAACTCGACGGGCTGGTCGATGCGGCCTACGCCGTCTTCGGCAAGATCGACATCCTGGTGAACAACGCCGGCTCCTCGCCGCTGGCGCCGTCGTCGCTGGAAACCTCGGAGCAATTGTTCGACCGCATCGTGGCGCTCAACTTCAAGGCGCCGTTCCGGCTGATGTCGCTGGTCGGCAGCCGCATGGCCAAAGGCGACGGCGGTTCGATCATCAATATCAGCAGCGCCGGTGCCTTGAGGCCGCGTCCGCAGATCGCGCCTTATGCCGGCGCCAAGGCGGCGCTCAATGCGCTGACGCAAGCCTTCGCCTTCGAATACGGACCCAAGGTGCGGGTCAACACGATCTCGCCCGGCCGCTTCCTTACCGATGTATCGAAGGCCTGGACGGAAGAAGCCAGGCGCAACGAGGGCGCCGCGGCTGGCCGCTCGGGCAATCCCGAGGAGATCGTGACGGCGGCACTCTATCTCGCCTCGAGCAAATCGAGTTTCACGACCGGATCGCTGGTCCGCGTCGACGGAGGAATAGCCTGATGAAAATGAAAGCCGGCGTACTCACGGTCTGCGGCGCGCCCCGCCCCTTCGCCAAGTCGAAACCCATCCATATCGTCGAGGTCGATCTCGATCCGCCCGGCGAGGGCGAGGTGCTGGTCAAGGTGGGCGGCGGCGGGCTCTGCCATTCCGACCTGTCGTTGATCAACGGCGACCGGCCGCGTCCGGTACCGATCGTTCTCGGCCATGAGGGTGCGGGCGAGATCGTCGAGCTCGGCGCGGGCGTGCATGACGTGAAGGTGGGCGACCACGTCTGCTTCACCTTCAACGTCTCCTGCGGCCGTTGCCGGCGCTGCCTCGAAGGTCGGCCCTATATCTGCGAGCGCTCGATCGCGCCGCGCGCGGCGGGCCAGCTGCTCTCGGGCCATCATCGCCTGCATAGGGACGGCAAGCCGCTCAACCATCATTCCGGCGTCTCCTGCTTCGCCGAATATGCCGTGGTCGATCGCGGCTCCATCGTCGTCATCGACAAGAGCCTGCCGCTCGATGTCGCCGCGCTCTTCGGCTGCGCCGTGGTGACGGGCGTCGGCGCCGTGGTGAACACGGCGCAGATCCAGCCCGGCAGCACGGTCGCCGTCGTCGGTCTCGGCGGCGTTGGTCTCAGCGGCCTGCTGGGCGCGGTGCTGGCCGGCGCGGGGCGCATCATTGCCATCGATCTCGCCGACGAGAAGCTCGGCCTGGCGCGCCAGCTCGGCGCCACGGATACGGTGAATGCGAAGGATGCCGATCACGTGGCGCAGGTGCGCGATCTCACCAATGGCGGCGTCGACTACGCCTTCGATTTCGCCGGCACCATCAAGGCGATGGAGACGGCCTATCTGGTGACGCGCTGGGGCGGCACGACCGTTTCGGCCGGCCTGTCGCCGATCAGTTCCGACTTCGCCTTCAAGCAGAGCGGCCTCGTCAGCGAGGAGAAGACCATCAAGGGCAGCTACATGGGAAGCTGCGTGCCGGTGCGCGATATCCCGCGTTTCATCGCGCTCTACCAGCAGGGCAAGCTGCCGGTCGACCGCATGGTCAGCCAGCGCGTCGGCTTCGACCAGCTCAACGAGGGCTTCGACCGGCTGCAGGACGTGGCCACCGTCCGCCAGATCCTGGTGCCGCACGGATGAGCGTTGCGATTGCCGTCGAGACGCCGCTGCAGGACGACGTCCGCGTGCTGGTGGCGGAGTTGAATGCCACTCTGCTCGAACTGACGCCGCCCGAGCATTGCCACCATCTGACGGTCGAGCAGATGGCCGATGGCTCGACGACGGTCTTCATCGCCCGGGACGGCGGTACGGCGGTGTCCTGTGGCGCCCTCAAGCGCCATGCCGACGGCATCGGAGAGGTCAAGCGCATGTACACGCGCCCCTCGCATCGTGGCCAAAGAATCGGCGCCGAGATCGTCGCGCGCATCGAGACGGTGGCCCGGCAGGAAGGCCTGAAGCGTCTCGTGCTCGAAACTGGCGACCGCCATCACGCCGCATGGACGGTCTACGAACGCGCCGGCTTCAGGCGTTGCGGGCCGGTGCTCGACTATCCCGACGTGACGTGGTCGGTGTTCTACGACAAGGCGCTTTAGCGGATCTCGAAGCCCAGGCTGGCCAATGCGGCGCGCATCCGCTCGCGGCCGTTCATCGCCTTGATCGGGCCCAGGCGGTTGAGCACGCGGGCGGTCCAGCTGGCGGCTTGCATCTCGTTGCGCTGCGAGAATTTTTCCAGCTCGCCGTCATAGGCCTTGCGCAGGGCGTCGGCGTTTGTGGCATCATAGGTCTCATGGTGCAGCACCACGGCCTGCGGCAGGCGTGGCTTGACCTCGCCCACGCCCTTCTCGCTGGCGTAGCCGAGGCAGAGGCCGAAGGCCACGAAGGACTGCTTGGGCAGGCCGAGCAACTGGGCGACATTCACCGGATCGTTGCGCATGGCGCCGATATAGACCGTGCCGATGCCCATCGATTCGGCGGCGACCACGGCGTTCTGCGCGGCAAGAGCTGTATCGATGCAGGCGACCGTGAAAGTCTCGAGATACGGCATCACCTCGAAGACCGCCTTCTCGGCCTCGGAGATGCGCTGGTTGCGTGTCATATCGACGACCCAGCAGAGATAGACCGGGCATTGCTCGATGTGCTTCTGGCCGCCGGCGATCTCGGCAAACGCCTTCTTCTTCGCCGGATCGGTGATGGCCACGACAGACCACCACTGCATGTTGGAGCTGGTGGCCGCCGAGGATGCCGCGGCGATAATGGTTTCCAGCGCGCCGGCCGGCAGCGCGTCGGGCTTGTAGCTGCGTACCGAGCGATGCTGCAGCAGGGCGCCCACGACCTCGTTCCAGGGACCGGCTGCGGGCACGGCGGCGCCGTAACGCTCGGCAAGCGCAGCGGTCTTCGGTGTGGTGGCTTTAGTCAGCGAGTCCATGCGAGATCCCCTGCGGCTTGCGCCGCGTGATGGCGGTGAAGAGAGCGAGAAGAATGAAGATGGTGACGATCAGGAAGATCATGCGCGGCTGGCCGCTGTCCATCAGCCAGCCATAGAGCAGCGGCGCGATCATACCGCCGAGATTGAAGCCGGTGGAAACGAAGCCGAAAACCTTGCCGAAGGAACCGGGCGGCGTGACCGCGCGCACCATCATATCGCGGGACAGCTGGATCATGCCGTTCAGTAGGCCGCCGACCGACATCACGGCGATCAGCAGAAAGGTCGGCAGGTTCACCCAGCCCAGCAGCATGGCCATGGTCGAGGTGCAGGCGAAGCCCATGGCGGCGACGCGCTCGTGATGGATCGTGCGGTCGGCGATGATGCCGCCCAGCAACACGCCGAAGGCGCTCATCAGCATGAAGCCCGACAACGCTATGTTGGCCGAGGCCGCCGGCGTGTCCCATAGGACGCCCAGCGCCACGACCGAATAGGTCTGGATGCCGCCATTGGCCATGGCGAGGCAGACGAAAAAGAACAGGTTGCGCAGGATCGGCGCGCTGAGCAGCAGGTCGAGGCCGACGGCCATCGACTTTCCCGGAGCATCTTTCACCGGCTGGCTGACGCTGCGCGGCAGGATGCTGCCGGCGACGATCAGCAGGGTTGCGGCGGCGATGGAGAGGAAGGCGGCGAAGAAGAAAGCGCCCTGCCAGCCCCAGATCGCCGCGAAGCCCAGCACCATGGCGGGTGCGAGGCCACCGCCCATGTAGCCGGAGAAGGTGTGGATCGAGAACGCCTTGCCGATACGCTTGCTGTCGATGGTGGCCGACAGGATGGCGTAGTCGGACGGGTGATAGACAGTATTGGCCAGGCCGAGGAAGGCGTAGGCCACGAGGAAGACGATGTAGTTGGGGAAGAGTGCGGCCACCGTCAGCGTAACGAAAGAGATCAGCAAACCGCCGGTCAGCATCACGCGGGGGCCGATGCGGTCGACCAGGAAGCCAACGGGCGTCTGCAGGAAGGCCGAGACGACATTGTAGCAGGTGAGCGCCAGGCCGATTTCGATGTAGCTGACGCCAAAGGCCTCGCGCACCGGGCCGAAGATCGGCGGCAGCAACATGATGTGGACGTGGCTGACGAAATGCGCCGTCGCGATCAGGGCGATGACGCGGGCGTCCTTGCCCCAGCCTTTCCGGCTCTCGCTCGTCGACGACGTATTACTCATCGACGACATGGGCTTTCAGTGTGCCGATTCCGGAAATCTCGACCTCGACCTTGTCGCCCGCCTTCATCCAGAGCGGTGGCTTGCGTCCGGCGCCGACGCCGTCGGTCGTGCCGGTGGCGATGATGTCGCCCGGGTTGAGCGGGGTGAAGGTCGAGACGTATTCGATGATGGTGGCGACGTCGAAGATCATGTGCTCGGTGGTGTCGTTCTGCACCACTTCGCCGTTCAGTCGCGTCGTCAGCTGCAGGCGCTGCGGATCGGTCACGACATCGGTCGTCACCATCCACGGGCCGAGCGGTGCGGTGGCCGGGAAGTTCTTGCCCGCCGTCACCGAGTGTTTCTGGAAGTCGCGCACCGAGCCGTCGAGGAAGCAGGTATAGCCGGCGACAACCGACAAGGCGCGGCCGCGCGAGACCTGACGGCAGCTCTCGCCGATGACGATGGCGAGCTCACCCTCGAAATCGAAGTTGGTCGAGGCGGTCGGCCGCACCAGCGCGCCGTTATGCGGCAGCAGCGTGTCGTGCAGGCGCGCGAAGACGCTGGGCACTTCCGGCAGCGCGCGGCCCATCTCGCCGACGTGAGTCGAGTAGTTGAGGCCGATGCAGAGAATTTTCTGCGGGTCGGGAATGACCGGCAGCATCTCGACGTCTTCCAGCCCGAAGTCGGGCTTCTGCCCCTTGATCGCGGCGGCGAGCTGGTCCAGCGCCTTGCCGGCGATCGCCGCCCGCAGCGACGGCCAGCGCTCCCCCAGCCGCTGATACAGATCGACAATGCCGCCTTCGACGAGCGCACCGTATTTCGGCGTGTCCGCGTGGCGAAAACTCAGCAAACGCATGGGAAGAGGCATACTCCCTCCAAGCGCACATTGTCATCCCGAGCGTAGGCGAGGGACCTTTCTGGCTGCCTTGAAGATCCCTCGCTACGCTCGGGATGACAGTCTTTTCGCAAGGGCAGCGGAAAGGCCGACACTGTCGACCGGCGCGGGCATGGCAAGCGTTCCGGTGGTGGCTTTGGTGGGCTTCTGGCGAGCAAGGCTCTCGGCCATGCCGATGGCGCAGGCAACTCCATCGAGCAGAGGGACTTCGACCTTGTCGGCAAGCTTGGCGGCGAGGCCAGCCAAACCCGCGCCGCCCAGGATCACCACGTCGGCGCCATCCTCGCGTACACAGGCTGTGCAACCCTTGGCCAGCAGCGCCATGGCCGCTTTGGGATTTCGCGCGATATCGGCACCCGTCGGCGCCACGGTTCGTACCGAGGCCAGCCGCGAGGTGAGGCCATGTGCTGCGACGAATTCCTCCAGCATCGACTTCCAGCGCTCTCCGCCGGTGACGATGGAGAAAGTCTTGCCGAGCGCGCAGGCCTGCAGGATCGAGGCATCGGCCATGCCGATCACCGGCACGCCGCTCACTTCCTTCAGTGCCGCGAGGCCAGGATCGCCGAAGCAGGCCAGCACGACGGCGTCCTTCCTGCCCTTGTCGTTGGCCAGCGCATCGAGTGCGGCATGTCCGGCAATGGCATAGGCCGCGCGCGAGGCGATGTAGCGCGGCCCGAAGGCGCCGGTGGCCGCGCGTAACTTCGTGCCCGGCGAGGCAAAACCCTGCGCCGTCTTCAGCACGAGGTCGGTGATCGACGACGTGGTGTTGGGATTTATCAGAAGAATTTCGGTCATAGCTGCATCACTTCCTTCAACCGCGCGACCTCGTGGTTCTCGCCGATCGACAGCGCGCAGATGCGCGAGACATAGGTGCGCGGCAACCCGCTCTCCTTGGCCCAGGCGTTGATCTGGTCTTGCGCCGCCCGCAGGTCCTTCTTCGAGGTGCCCTTGGTGATCGGCACGCCCGCATCGCGCAGGCAGAGCAGCACGTCGCCCGAGAGCACGAAGGCGTCCCAGCCGAGGAAGCGCAACAGGTATTGCGCGCTGTAGCCGCCCAGCCGCGTGCCGCGCTTGGCCAGTACTTCGAGCAGGCCGACCTGGTCGTCGGCTGACCAGCTGGCGAGGAATTTGCCGAAGCTGCCGTGTTCGCTGGCGATGTCGCTCACGAACTTCGCATTCTCACGCACCGCCCGGATGTTGGTGGGGTTGCGCACGATGCGCTTGTCGGCGGTCAGCGCTTCCCAGAACTCGGCGGGCTGGAACAGCAGCCGCTTGGGATGAAACTCGAGGAACGCTTCCTCGAAGCCCGGCCATTTCTTGTCGATGACGTTCCACACGAAGCCCGCCGAAAAGACGCGACAGGCCATTTCCGACAGCACGCGGTCGTCGCCCAGCTTGGCCAGCGCCTTGTTGTTGGGCCGCTTG
>JBBRFD010000033.1:0-32092 GCA_038224985.1 Reyranellales bacterium | reverse complement strand
CGTGGCCTATGGCCTGCGCGCCCGCGGTGTGCGCGGTCCGGAGGTCGAGGCAAGGGTCTCGCGCTTCCTCGAGACCGTCCAGCTCGGAGACTTCCATCAGCGCCTGCCGCGCCAGCTCTCGGGTGGCCAGCAACAGCGCGTGGCACTGGCGCGGGCGCTCGCCATCGAGCCCTCGATCCTGCTGCTCGATGAGCCTTTCGCCGCCCTCGACCGCAACCTGCGCCTCGACATGCAGATCGAAATCAAGCGCCTGCAGAGAACGCTCGGCCTCACGACCATCCTCGTGACACACGACCAGGACGAGGCGATGAGCGTCGCCGATCGCATCGCCGTCATGAACAAGGGCAAGGTCGAGCAGTTCGACACGCCGGTCGCGATCTACGACCGGCCGCGCACGCTCTTCGTCAACGGCTTCATCGGCACGACCAACCTGATGCCCGGCAAGGTGACGGCAATCGACGGGCAGACCGCCACCGTCGCCCTCGATGCGGGCGGGATGCTGCGTCTTGCAGCGACCGACGGTATCGCTGCCGGCACTCTGGTTCTGCTTTCGGTACGGCCCGAGCAACTCGTGCTGTCGGCCGTGGCGACGGCGGGGTGCTGGCCGGTCGAGCCAGGCCTCAGCTTGCCACTCGGCGCCCAGCTCATCCACGAAGCGCGCACGTCCGACGGCACTGCCCTCAAGATCGTCGAACCGCGCCTACAGGCGCCGCCTGGCGCCGCGCGCCGATTCTGTACCCTGGCGGCCGATGCCCGGCCCTCGCTGTTCCCGCGTTCAACCGCATAGCAACGGAGTGATCTCATGACCCAGCCCTTCAATCGCAGAAGCCTTCTCGCCGGCGCCTCCGCGCTCGGTGGCGCATCCTTCCTGCCCGGCACTGCTTTCGCCAAGGGCAGCATCGTGGCCACGACCTATCCCGGCACCTGGGAAGACGCCTATCGCAGCGTCGTGGCGCCAATGCTCAAGAAGAAGGAAGACATCGACCTCGAGCTGGCGCCGCTCTTCGCCATGGACCAGATCGGCAAGGCCAAGGCCGCGCGCGGCGCACCGCCGTTCGACGTCTTCGTGCTCGATCCCGGCCCGCGCATTGTCGGCCTCGACGGCGGCTTGTTCGAGAAGTTCGACGGCAAGAAGCTCGCGAACGCTTCCAAGGTGCCGGCCGGCCTGATCGACGAATGGGGCATTGGCGTCAGCGCCCAGGTGGTGGGCATCGCCTACAATCCCAAGAAGGTGCCGGCGCCCAAGAGCTGGGCCGACCTGCTGAAGGACCCGTGGGTGTCGCGTCTTGGCCTCACCGGCTTCCAGACCACCTTCGGCACCGCTTCGTTGATCGAGCTCTCCAAACTGTTTGGCGGCTCGCTCACCAACATCGATCCGGCACTGGTCGAATTGAAGAAGGTGCTGTCCAAGGTCGCCGCGGTCGGCCTGCCGGCCGCCATGCCGGGCCTGTTCCAGCAGGGCCAGTGCGACGTGATGTACACCAACACCCAGACCGTCGCGACGCTCAAGGGCAAGGGCATCGACGTCGAATTCGTCAAGCCGGAGAGCGGCGCCGTCGCCTTCTATACGACGATGCATATCGCCAAGGGCACGGCCGATCTGGCCAATGCCTACAAGTATCTCGACCTCGTCGTCGGCAAGGAAGTGCAGGAAGCGCTGACCAAGCCGCCCTACAACTTCGTGCCAGTCAACAAGGACGTGCCGCTGCCGGCCGACCTGCCGATGAAGGGCCTCGACGAGATGGCCAAGTACGTCGCGCACGACTGGGCGAAGATCAATCCGCTGCGCGCCGGCTGGATCGAGAAGTTCAACAAGGAAATGGCAAAGTAACGTTGACGCCATGACAATGACACTGGCCGCCGCTCCGCAAGGAAGCGGCGGCCTTCGCCGATTTCTGAAGCTGGACGAGTGGCAGCTCGCGTTGCCGCTGGCGCTGGCTTTCGCCGCGCTTTTCCTTGCGCCTCTGCTCCTACTGGTCGGCACCAGCTTCTTCAACGACGACAAGATTACCCAGCCGGGCTTCGCGAGCTGGATCAAGTTCTTCGGCGATCCCTTCAACTACAAGGTGATCGGCGACACGCTGCTGCTGGGCGTCAAGACTGTCTGCGCCACCATCGTGGTCGGCTATCCGCTGGCGCTGGTCTATCTCGACCTGCCTCCGCGTCTGCAGAAGGTGCTGCTCTTCATCATCGTGCTGCCGCTGCTGCTTTCGGTCGTCGTCCGCACCTTCGCCTGGATCGTGGTGCTGGGCCGTGAAGGCATGGTGAACCAGGTCCTGATCGGGTTGGGCGTCATCTCCGAACCGCTGCGCCTGCTGCAGACCGAGCTCGGCCTCGTGATCTCGCTGACGCAGATCGAAATGCCGCTGATGCTGCTGCCGCTGATCAGCGTGATGTCGCGGCTCGATCCCAATTTGCGCGACGCTTCGGCGGCGCTGGGTGCCTCGCGCTGGCGCACGCTCTTCACGGTCATTGTGCCGCTCAGCATGCCGGGCTTGATCGCCGGCTGCCTGCTGGTCTTCGCCAGCTCGACCACCGCCTTCATCTCGCAGACCGTGATCGGCGGCGTCCGGCTGATCTACCTGCCGCTCTTGATCTGGCAACAGTCGCTGGTCGTCTACAACTGGCCGCTCGCCGCCGTGACCTCGCTGTCGCTGGTCGTCTCGGTACTGTCGGTGATCGCCGCCCTCTCCTGGTTGGGCCGCCGTTCGAGCGGGCATCTCCATGGATAACTGGCATGGCTAGGCGGCGCAGCTTCGGCGACATCTCCTACAGCCTCGTGATCGGCGGCATCGCGATCCTCGCCCTGCTCATCATCGTGACGCCGGTCGTCGTGGCGTTGATGACCTCCTTCACCGAGGGCCGCTCGCTCAAGTTCCCGCCCACGGGATTTTCTTTCCGTTGGTACGAGCAGCTGTTCGACGCCACGCAGTCGCGCCAGATCCACACGGCCGCCGGCAATTCGCTGATGGTCGCGGCCTACTCGACCCTGTTCGGTGTCATCCTGGCGACGCTCGCCTCGCTCGGCCTCGCCCGCAACCGCAGCAAGTGGGCACGCACCGCCGACAGCTTCTTCATGTCGCCGCTGGTCCTGCCCGGCATCACTTTCGGCCTGGCGGCGCTGGTCTACTTCTCGACCCTGGGCTTCCGGCCTTCGCTCGACCTGATGATCGCGGGTCACATGGTCGTCACCATGCCGTTCATCCTGCGCACCACCACGGCGAGCCTGTCGCAGCTCGATCCCGCTCTGCTCGATTCCTCGCAAAGCCTGGGCGCCTCCTGGCTCTATACGCTGCGCCGCGTCACCCTGCCCCTGATCGCGCCCGGCATCGCCGCCGGCGCGTTCCTGGCCTTCATGGCCTCGATCGACAACGTGCCGGTCTCGCTGTTCCTCTCCAACGCCCGTACCGACACCCTGCCGATCCGCATGTGGGGCATGATGGAATCCACTCTGGATGTGCGGGTGGCCGCCGTCTCCGGCGTCTTGATTACCTCCGCTTTCATACTGATGCTGATCATGGAATGGACGGTGGGATTGACCCGCCGCATGCGCGACTAGGGGAAACGCCATGGAGATCACGCCACAGCCGCTGACGAAGGAGGCCTTCGCTCCTTTCGGCGACATCATCAACATGCCCCGCGATGCCGGCCGCTTCTACTACGACGACGCGCTGGGCAATCTCCGGGCGAACGGCCAGCCCAGCCTCTCTGTCGCGCTGAAGGCCGAGACGCCCGACCGTCCGCTCACGTCCGATCTGCTCGAGCGCCACGAATTTTCCTCGCAGACTTTTATCCCGGTCGATGTCGGCCGCTGGCTGATCGTCGTAGCGCCGCACGCAGCTCAAGGCGGCCCCGACATGACGGCGCTGCGCGCCTTCATTGCCGACAGCACGATGGGCGTCACCTACAAGGCGAATACCTGGCATCACGGCCTGACCACGCTCGACAAGCCCGGTAGCTTCGCCGTGTTGATGTGGAAGGCAGGCACCTCGGACGAGGAGTTCGTTCCGGTCGCGCCCTTCACCGTCCGCATTCCCTAGCCCTTCGGAGAAGACGATGTCCTATGAGGTGAAGCGCGATTTCGTCGGCTACGGCGCCAATATGCCCGATCCGAAATGGCCCAACGGCGCGCGGCTCGCGGTCAATTTCGTCATGAACTACGAGGAAGGCTCCGAGCCCTCGATCATGGACGGCGAGGATCACAGCGACACCGGCCTCAGCGAGGCCCATGGCATGGGCCAGGCCATCAAGGGCCGCGACCTCGCCGCCGAAAGCCTGTTCGAATACGGCAGCCGCGTCGGCTTCTGGCGCCTGATGCGCCTGTTCGGTGAACGCAACCTGCCCATGACGATCTACGGCTGCGGCCTTGCCTTCGAGCGTAACGCCGAGGCCTCTGCCGCGATCAAGGCGGCCGGCCACGACGTCTGCTCGCATGGCTGGCGCTGGATCAAGCATTACGAGCTGTCGGAAGAAGAAGAGCGCGACCATATCCGCAAAGCCATCGCCTCGACCGAGAAGATGATCGGCGCGCGGCCCGACGGCTGGTACTGCCGCTATGGGCCCGGCGAGCGCACGCGGCGTCTCGTGGTCGAGGAAGGCGGCTTCCTCTACGACAGCGACTATTACGGCGACGAACTGCCGTTCTGGCTGAACGTCGACGGCAAGGGCCATCTCGTGGTGCCCTATTCGCTCACCACCAACGACGGCAAGTACATGGTCGGCATCGGCAATTCCGACCAGTGGTTCACGTTGCTGAAGGATTCCTTCGACATGCTCTACCGCGAGGGCAAGACGCAGCCGCGCATGATGTCGGTCGGCCTGCACATGCGCCTGATCGGCCATCCCGGCCGAGCCGTCGGCCTCGAGCGCCTGCTCGACTACATGATGAAGCACGACGGTGTCTGGATCACCAAGCGCGTCGAGATCGCCAAACACTGGATCAAGACGCACCCCTATACCGGCAAAGGCCTGAACGAGTAGTCTCGTCCGGGATGGCGGACGGCAAAGCCCTGATGGTGCGCGACTGGCGGCAGATGGAGGCCGTGCTGAAGGATGCCCGCGCGTTGAACACCACGCCGCTCATCGTCACCCCGGAGCGCGCCGCCGAGACCTATGGCGCAGGTTATCTGGCGGCCCTTCAGGATCGCGGCCGCAAGGATTTTCCCGATGTCGCCTTCACCTTCATCGCCGATTGCGGCGACACGCCGGGCTACGCCCTGGCCTGTTTGCGTGCCGGCGTGAAGCTGATCTCGATGAATCCGCCCAACGAAAAAGTAGCCGATATCGCCCGTCAGTTGGGCGCCGAACTGGTAAGGAGACCGACATGAGCTGGCAGCCCAATCGCGACTTCATTGGCTATGGCCCGACGCCGCCCGATCCCAAATGGCCGAACGGCGCGCGCATCGCCGTCAACTTCGTCGTCAATTACGAGGAAGGCTCCGAGCCCTCAATGCAGGATGGCGAGGGCTATACCGAAACCGGCCTCACCGAGGCCTCGACCTCCTCGCAAGGCATCAAGGGCCGCGATCTCGCGGGCGAGGGCATGTTCGAATACGGCGTGCGCGTCGGCTTCTGGCGCATCATGCGCGCCTTCCAGGAACGCGGGTTGCCGCTCACCGTCTTTGGCTGCGCGCTCGCCCTGGAGCGCAATCCGCTGGCCGCCGAGGCCATCCGCAAGTCGGGCTTCGACGTCTGCTGCCACGGCTGGCGCTGGGTGCGGCACTTCCACCTCACCGAGGCCGAGGAGCGCGAGCACATCGCCAAGGCGGTGAAATCGCTTAAGCAGACGATCGGCGAGGCCCCGGCCGGCTGGTATTGCCGCTATGGCCCCAGCATCAACACGCGCCGCCTGCTGATGGAGCATGGCGGCTTTCTCTACGACAGCGACTACTACGGCGAGGAACTGCCGTTCTGGCAGACCGTCGAGGGCAAGCCGCAGCTCATCGTGCCCTATTCGCTGACCAACAACGACGGCAAGTACGCCGCCGGCATGACCACCGCGGACCAGTGGTTCACCCTCTGCCGCGACGCCTTCGACGTCCTCTACGCCGAGGGCGGCACGGCGCCCAAGATGATGTCGGTCGGCCTGCACCAGCGCATCATCGGCCATCCTGGCCGGGCGGCGGGGTTGTGGCGCCTGCTCGACTATATCCAGCAAAAGCAGGGCGTCTGGGTGACCCGCCGCCTCGATATCGCCAGGCACTGGGTTGCTACACACCCCTATACGGGCAAGGGCTTGAACGAATAGGCTGCCGCCGCTATCACCGGCGCCGGATTCGCCGGCAACGAAAACCCAGGACTCACAAGGGGACCGACACGTGAAAATCACCCGCACCGTCAAGAAGATCCTCGACAACTACGAGAGCGACAATCCCGGCACCAAGGGCAACCTCGCCCGCATCCTGATGCACGGCCGCCTGGGCGGCACCGGCAAGATGCTGATCCTGCCGGTCGACCAGGGCTTCGAGCACGGCCCGGCCCGCTCCTTCGCGGCCAACCCCGACGCCTACGATCCGCATTATCACTACCAGCTGGCGATCGACGCTGGCCTCAACGCCTATGCCGCCCCGCTCGGTCCGCTGGAAGCCGGCGCCGATACCTTCGCCGGCGCCATCCCGACCATCCTCAAGGTCAACTCGGCCAACTCGCTGTCGACCAACAAGGACCAGGCGGTCACCGCCTCGGTGATGGACGCGCTCAAGCTCGGCTGCTCGGCCATCGGCTTCACCATCTATCCCGGCGCTGAAGACCAGTACGAGATGATGGAAGAAATCCGCGAGATGGCGGAAGAGGCCAAGTCGGTCGGCCTCGCCGTCGTCATGTGGTCCTATCCGCGGGGCGGCAAGCTCGACAAGCCGGGCGAGACCGCCCTCGACGTCTGCGCCTACGCCGCCCATATCGCCGCTCTGCTCGGCGCACACATCATCAAGGTGAAGCCACCGACCAGCGTGCTGTGGCAGCCCGAAGCCAAGGCCACCTACGAGAAGGCCAAGGTCGATGTGTCCACGATGGCCGCGCGCATCAAGCACGTCATGCAGGCGACCTTCGCCGGCCGCCGCATCGTCGTCTTCTCCGGTGGCGAGGCGAAAGACCTCGAGGGTCTTTACAGCGAGATCCGGGGCCTGCGCGACGGTGGCGCCAACGGCTCGATCATCGGCCGCAACACCTTCCAGCGCCCGCGCGCCGAGGCGCTCGACATGCTCGACAAGATCATCGGCATCTATCAAGGCAAGATGTAACGGCGCGCACTCAGGAACCTTTGGCGCGCCGCGGCCGCACTCAGGATTGCGGCGCGCGAACGACCGCTTCCTCCACCGCACGTTTCATGACGTGCGAGCAGGCCGAACAACCGAACGACTGGACCTCGACGCCGGCACCCGGCAGGGGTTTGCGCTTGAGGGTCCACATCTTGCCGCCGCATGCTTCGCATGTCGGCCACTGTGGTTTTTCCGCTTCGTGAGCCATGCTCCAAGCATGGCGCGGCGATGTTACAGAGGCGAGTCGAATTGTCGGTAATTTAACTTCGTTTAAACCACCAAAAATCAGGCCTCTTTATAAGTGACCCGCCTCTACCTCATCTCGCCCGAGCGTCTCGACCATCCGAACCTGTTCGCCGACGATCTGCGCGCGGCGCTGAAAGGTGGCGATATCGCTGCGTTTCAGCTGCGCCTGAAGGACGTCGACGATGCCGCCATTGCCCGCGCCGCCGACACGCTGCGCCCGATATGTCAGCAAAGAGATGTGGCCTTCATCATGAACGACCGGCCCGATCTCGCCGTCAAACTCGACTGCGACGGCGTGCATATCGGCCAGGAAGACACGTCATACAAAGAGGCGCGGATGATCGTCGGTCCCGACCGCCAGGTCGGCGTCACCTGCAAGGCCTCGCGCGATCTCGCCATGACGGCGGCCGAGGCCGGCGCCGACTACGTGGCCTTCGGCGCGTTCTTCCCCTCGACGACCAAGACGGTGACCACACCTGCCTCGCTCGAGATCGTCGAATGGTGGAGCGAGCTGTTCGAAGTGCCTTGCGTCGCCATCGGCGGCATCACGGTCGAGAACTGCCAGCCCGTGATCAAGGCCGGCGCCGACTTCCTCGCCGTGGCCGGCGGCGTGTGGAACTACAAAGACGGCCCCGAGGCCGCCGTGCGCGCCTTCAACGATCTCTTCGGCTCACCGGACCGGTAGCCACAGCACGTCTTCGATGTGCTTCGCACCGCTCGTCAGCATCGCGAGACGATCGAAGCCCAGCGCGATGCCGGCGCAATCCGGCAGGCCGTGATCGATGGCGGCGAGAAAATCCGCATCGATCGGCCAGCGGACGCCGTAGAGTTTTTCCTTCTGGTCCATGTCGGCCTGCAGCCGCGCGCGCTGGATGGCGGGATCAGTGAGTTCGCCGAAGGCATTGGCCAGCTCGACGCCGCAGACATAAAGCTCGAAGCGTTCGGCGACGCGCGGATCGCCCGGCTTGGCGCGCGCGAGGGCTGCCATCTGGATCGGATATTCGCAGAGGATCGTCGGGCGGCCCATGCCGAGCTTGCGTTCGATCTTGTCGAACATGACGCGGAAGAACATGTCGTCCCATGAGTCGCCGGCATGCATCCCCACGCCGGAGGCGTGCGACAGCTTCTCCGCGCTGCCGGTGGTGGCGAGGAGATCGACATCGGCATGGCGCGCGAAGGCCTCGGCGACAGTGAGCCGCTCCGGCGTCGCGCGCGGATCGCAGACGTGACCGTCCCAGCTCATCTCGGAAACGCCTGTCGCCGCCAGGATCGCGGCGCAATCCTCCATGATCGTCTCGTAGCCTGCGCCCGCCCGGTACCATTCGAGCATGGTGAACTCGGGGTGATGCAGCGCCGAGCCCTCGGCATTGCGAAAGACCCGGGCGAACTGAAAGAGTTTTGGAACACCGCCCGCCAGCAGCTTCTTCATCGCGAACTCCGGCGAGCTGTGCAGCCAGCGTACCCGCTCCTCACCGTCGGGCAATTCCCAGTCGGTGACGAAGCCCGAGAGATGCACCTCGGCGCCGGGCGCCACCTGCAGGATCGGCGTCTCGACCTCGACGAAGCCTTCGCCGACGAACCACTGCCGCAGCGCCGCCTGCAGGCGCGCGCGCGCCTGCAGATGCGGCAGGCGCGGGCTCAACTTGTCGGGATGCCACTCGGTCATGCCCGACCATATCGCACGTGCTGCGCGCGCCGTGTAGAGTGCCCGCCATGACGCCCAAACAGATAGATGCTTATTGCGCCAAGCTGCCGGCCGCGACGCGGACGGTGCAGTGGGAGGGCGTGATCGTCTTCAAGGTCGGCGGCAAGATGTTCTGCCTGATCGCGCCGCCCGATCACTCGGTTGGCCGGATCTCGTTCAAATGCGCGCCGGAACACTTCGAGGCGCTTTCGCATGCCAAGGGCTTCCGGCCAGCGCCCTACCTCGCCCGCGCCAAATGGGTCTCGCTCGACGATCCCAAGGTGCTGACGCCAGCCGAAACCAAGGCCTACCTCAAACGCGCCCATGCCGTGATCGCGGCAGCGTTGCCCAAGAAGAAACAGGCGGAACTGGGCCTTTAGGCACGCAAATCGGCCCCGGTTGCGGCTCGGGGCCCCGTTTGATAGAAGCGCGCCGCCGGCCTCGCCGCGTCCCCTGCGGGCGAGGCCGCATTCCATTCACCCCACCTTGCGGTCGTGATCCATGAAAGTTCCCGTCAATTCCATCCGCGCCGGCAATGTCATAGAATACAATGGCAAGCTCTGGGTGGCCTCCAAGGTGCAGCATATCAGCCCCGGCAAGGGCGGCGCGTTCGTCGCCATCGAGGCCAAGGCGCTGCGCGAAGGCAACAAGCTGCAGGAACGCTTCCGCTCGGGCGAGACCATCGAGCACGTCCATATCGACGAGCGCGAGTGCACCTACCTGTTCAAGGACGAGAACGGCCACACGTTCATGGACAAGGAGAATTTCGAGCAGTTGACCGTTCCGGGCGACGTGCTCGACGAAGAGCAGGCCCGCTTCCTTCAGGACGGCATGGAAGTGCTGGTTTCGCTCTATGAAGGCACGCCGGTCGGCGCCCAGCTGCCCAAAACCGTCGTGCTCGCCGTCACCGAGGCCGATGCCGTGGTCAAGGGCCAGACCGCCTCGTCGTCCTACAAACCGGCCATCGTCGAAGGCGGCATCCGCGTGATGGTGCCGCCGCATATCGGTGTCGGCACGCGCCTCGTGATCAACATCGAGGAAGGCACTTACATGGAACGGGCGAAGGATTGATTTCCTCGTGAGCGTTCCTCCCCGCAGAGACGGTCCTGTTGCCCGCGTCGGCCGTGGCCCGCTCGAGATGGGCCGCGAGCGCTCGGGCCCGCCCGAACGCAAGTCGCTGGCGCCGCGCTCGGCCAATATCACGGTGATGATCCGCGCCGCCTTCGCCGCCGCCAAGGCGATGAAGCGCGACTTCGGCGAGGTCGAACATCTGCAGATCTCGGAGAAAGGCCCCGGCGACTTCGTCAGCCATGCCGATATCAAGGCCGAGAAGGTTCTGCGCGAGAGCCTGCTGGGCACCCGGCCCGACTACGGTTTCCTCGGCGAGGAAAGCACCGAGCTGAAGGGTGACGGCCGCACCCGCTGGATCGTCGACCCGATCGACGGCACGACCAACTTCCTGCACGGCGTTCCGCATTTCGCCATCTCGATCGCCTTGGAGCGCGCCGGCGAGCTGATCGCCGGCGTCATCTATCAGCCGATCTCCGACGAGCTTTACTGGGCCGAGAAGGGCAATGGCGCCTTCATCGACACGCCCAACGCGCGTTCGCGCAAGCTGCGCGTCTCGGGCCGCAAGAACCCGGCGCAGGCGCTGGTCGCGACCGGCATCCCTTTCATGAGCAAGGGCGACCACCCGCACTTCCTGCGCGGCCTCGAGTCGGTGATGAAGCAGACCGCCGGCGTCCGCCGCTGGGGCGCCGCCTCGCTCGACCTCGCCTTCGTTGCCGCCGGCCGCTACGACGCCTTCTGGGAATACGGCCTGCAGCCTTGGGACGTCGCCGCCGGCATCGTCCTGGTGCGCGAGGCGGGCGGCCTGATCAACGACGTCGCCGGCAATCCCTATACCCTGGGCAGCGCCTCGATCCTCGCCAGCAACTTCGGCATGCGCGACCCTATGGTCGAGATGCTCCGGCAAGGCTAGCCACTGCGATCCCACGGAGGTTGAGCCGGAGGGCGGCAAAGGGTATTCTATCCCCAAAGAAACGATCCCCCTCGCTCGCCGGCCCTGTCGCCGGCTAAGGCCGTCAATCCCTTGGAAAGGCAGTCGTTTATGCCCCCGTCCACGATCGCTGCACGCAGCATCGTCCTCGCCGCCTTGGGTTTTGCCGGCTCGGGCGCCGCTTTTGCGCAAATAGCGCCGGCCGCCAATGTCGCTGCCTTCAATCCCTATACGAGCGGTGGCTGGGGCTCGGCTGCCGGCCAGCCGCGCGCCTATCCGGGCAATGTGCCGGCGGTTCCCGCCGCGACGGCCGCGCCGATCTTCAACAACGGCGGTCCGACCGCCACCGTGGGCGCCTTCAATCCCTGGCGCGCCCAGACCCAGGCACCGGCAACGATCTCGCCCTATGGCACCTATGTCGACGACGAGCCCGGCGCCAACCTGCCGGCGGTGCCGCCGGGACCGATCCGCAGCCGCCTGCTGGCCGTGCCGCAGCGGGGCGAAGGCGCCGCCGGTCCCCGTACCACCGCGCGTGTGAACAGCACCGCTCTCAACAACGCCACCCGGCCGCAGGCCGTGACAGTGGCCGCCCGCGCTCGGGCACCCGCGCCGCTGCCGATGGCCGTCGCGTCAACACCGCGCGCCCCGGCGCCCGCGCCGGTCGCCGCCGCCCCCGCTCCTGTTGCGCCTCCTCCCGCTCCTGTGGCCCAGGCTCCGGCCGCGCCGCCGCCGGCGGCTGCCCCCGCGCCGCGCCCCGCCGCCATGGCCGCCGCGGCTCCGCCTCCCCGTGCTCCCGAGCCCGCGCCGGCACCGCCGGCGCGCACGGCCGGGACCGCTGCCACGGTGATCTTCACCGGCCAGTCGGCTGAACTCACCGATGCGGGACGTGCCGCCCTGGATAGCCTGGCGCAGACCATCGCCACCAAGAACACCCGCCAGATCGAGCTGCGCGCCTATGCCGGCGGCAACGGGCCGGAGAGCCGCAAGGTGTCGCTCGCCCGCGCGCTCGCCGTGCGCAGTTACCTGATCGACCGGGGAGTGAAGTCCCGGATCGATGTCGGCGCTTTCCTGGCCGAGACGCCCGGTGGCGCCAACGAACGCGTCGATGTCCTGGCACCCAACACGTGACGGGGGCTGCGGGAACCCACCCCACGTCCGCTTCGTTCTCTGACCTGATCGCATGAGCAATCCTCTCGCCTATCTCGTGCGCATGCTGCTGTTCCTGATCGCAGTGGCAGGCCTCGCCTTCGTCCTGCGCCACGATCTCATTCGCGTGTTCCTCAACACGCCGATCCTCGATGGCGTCATCCTGGGCGTCCTGGCGCTGGGCATTGTCTTCGTCATCCGCCAGGTGCTGGTGCTGTGGCCCGAAGTGAAGTGGCTGCGCGCCTTCCAGCAACGGCGCGAAGACGATCCGCCGATCCCCGGCGATTCGGTCAAGCTGCTGACCCCGCTCGCGGTCATGGTGAGCGAGAAGCGCAACAAGCTCAGCCTGTCGCCGATGGCCACGCGCGCCGTGCTCGACGGCATTGCCTCGCGCCTCGACGAACAGCGCGAACTCACGCGCTACATGATCGGCTTGCTGATCTTCCTGGGCCTGCTCGGCACCTTCTGGGGTCTGCTCGAGACCATCGGCGCCGTCGCCGACGCGATCAGCGGCTTGCAGGTGACAGGCGGCGATTCGGTGCAGATGTTCGCCAAGCTGAAGAGCAGCATCGAAGGTCCGCTCAAGGGCATGTCGACAGCCTTCGGCGCCTCGCTGTTCGGCCTCTCGGCCTCGCTGGTGCTGGGCTTCCTCGAATTGCAGGCGAGCCAGGCGCAGGGCCGCTTCCATAGCGAGCTCGAGGAATGGCTGTCGGGCGCCACGCGCATCTCCGGCGGCTCGCTGCAGATCGACGGCGGCGACCAGGCCGTGCCGGCCTATGTCGAAGCCCTGCTCGAGCGCACCGCCGACAGCCTCGATGAGTTGGGCCGCATCATGAAGCGCAGCGAGGGAAACCGGCAATCCGCCTCGGCCACCGAAGCCACTCTTGTCGACCGGCTGGGCGCCCTGTCCGAGACCATGCGCGCGCAACAGAATCTGCTCGCCAAGCTGGCCGAAAACTCGATCGACCTGCGTGCCGTGATCGGCCGGCTGGCCGACAAGCCGGTGGGCAGCGAGGGCGGCGACGACGCCATGCGCGGCCATCTGCGCAACATCGAGGCCTATATGGCCCGCCTGATCGACGAGACCGCCCGCAGCCGCACGGGTCTCGCCGACGAGCTGCGCGGCGAGTTCAAGCTGCTGGCCCGCACCATCGCCTCGACGAGCCGCGGCGGCGGTGGCGACGCGCCGCCGCCCGGCGGACGGTTCTAGATCGCCATGGCGAGCCTCTCTCGCCGCCGCACCGGAGCCGCCGACTATACATGGCCGGGCTACGTCGATGCGCTCACCACCCTGTTGATGGTGATGATCTTCCTATTATCGGTGTTCAGCGTCGCTCAATTCTCGCTATCCGACGCGCTGACCAACAAGGACAGCGCGCTCGATCGCCTGAACAAGCAGCTGGGCGATATCGCCAGCCAGCTGGCGCTCGAAAAGGGCACCAGCCAGAGCCTGCAGAAGGATCTCGAGCAGCTCGCGCTACAGCTCCAGAACATCCGGACGGAGCGCGACAAGCTCGGCAGCGACTTCGCCGCCCAGAAGAAAACCGCCGACGACCTCAAGATCGAGCGCGACCAGCTCACCGAGCGGCTGACCTCAATGCTGGCGGAGAACAACTCCCTCTCCGCCGCCTTGCAGGGCGCGATCAAGGAAGCCAGCGTCAAGGACGGCGACCTCAAGAAGGAGATCGAGCGCCAGCGGCTGGAGCTGACGCGCGTCGCCGCGGCCCTGGCCGCCGCCAACAATGAAAAAGGCAAGCTCTTCTCCGACCTGACCGAGGAGCAGAAACTCACGGTCGAGCAGAAGGCCGCTGTCATCCGCATGACCGCCGAGATGGCGGCGATGAAGCAGGAGCTGACCAAGCTCAATGCAGCGCTGGAGGCCTCCGAGGCCAAGGCAAAGGAACAGAACGTCCAGATCGTCGACCTCGGCCAGAAGCTCAACCGGGCACTGGCCAACAAGGTCGAGGAGCTGGCGCGCTACCGCTCGGAATTCTTCGGCAAGCTGCGCGAGGCGCTGGCCGGCCAGAAGGACGTCCAGATCGTGGGCGACCGCTTCGTCTTCCAGTCCGAGGTCCTGTTCCCCTCGTCCTCCGCCGACCTGCAACCGGGCGGCATGGAACAGCTCGCCAGCGTCGGCCGCCGGCTGGTCGAGATCGCCGGCCGCATTCCCAAGGATATCCCCTGGGTACTGCAGATCGACGGCCATACCGACAACCGGCCGATCCGCACCGACAGCTTCCCCTCGAACTGGGAGCTCTCGGCCGCCCGCGCCATCGCCGTGGTCAAGTTCCTGAACAGCCAGGGCATCCCCAACGAACGCCTTGTGGCGGCAGGCTACGGCGAATACCAGCCGCTGGGACCGAACGCGACGCTGGAAGAGCGCTCGCGCAACCGGCGCATCGAGCTCAAGCTCACCAATCGCTAGAGCCGCGCCACCAGCCTTGTCTTGCGCCGTATGCGGGGCTGATCCCTTTGCGCTGCATATCGAGGGGGGTGCGGGAAAGTGGGAAGTTTTCTCTAAAACCCTTTTACCATCGGCATCGGAGGCTTCCCACAAACGTGGGAAGTCTTGGGAAAGAGCTGCTTGGAGCGGTCTACAGCAGGCCCAGCCGCTTGAGGTCGGCCGCCATTTCCGGTGGCATATCGGCCGAATCACCGCTCGACAGGTCGGGCGGGGCGTTTTCGGGATTGAGATAGCGCCAGCCCTGGAAGGCCTTGCAGACCCTGGGTGCGGTCCGCATCAGGGTGCGCTTGACCTTGATCATGCAGTATTTCTTGCCGCTGTCGTCGTCGTAGGCCTCTTCGAAGCCAACCAGCTGCTGGCGCATGCGGATGACGCCCCGGACGACCCAGTAGAGCGAGCCACCGGCCAGCAGCTCCTCGGGCCGGCGCGGGCTGTTGCGGGTATAGACCCAGTGCGGGGAGGTCGGGCTTTGCCGGCGGATCTTGCGCCGGGCGGCCTGCAGGCCCTTCATTTGGGAGGGATCGTCGACGCCGACGGCGAGCTTGATGAGATGCAAAACCATGTCGGGCGATTAGAGCCTCCGCCGGTGCAAACTCAAGCCCGGCTATCCACAGACGAGTGCCCATGGACTCCGTGTCCCGCCGGCAACACCGGAAGCCTTTTGCATAAAGCGCTTTAGTCTCCACACTGTCTGCACAATCGTGGGAGTAATCTCCGGTGTGTTTTGAGGCGGGGGCTTGATGATGAACCGTTCGACTTTGGCTGCAGTGGTTGTGGCGCTGATGCTGGGATCCGGCATCGGCGGCTATCTGATCGGCAAACCGGTTGATCCCGTCGAGCGGCCCAAGGTTTCGGCGCCTTCCACGCCCACCCCCGGCACGCCGACGCCCGGACCCACCGCATCCCGCCCGGCCGCGCAGCCCGCCACCGCCGCCGTCGAGGCTTTCGCCTATCGCCGCCTGTCGGTCGACAGTTCGCGGCCCGACGGTGAGGTCTGCCTCGCCTTCAACAAGCCGCTCGCCCCGGCCGACAAGGTCAAATACGACGATTACGTCCGCATCGCGCCGGAGGTGAAGTCGGCGGTGCGCGTCGTCGACGACAAGCTCTGCGTCGGCGGCCTGTCCTATGGCACTGACTATGCCGTGCGCCTGCTCGCCGGCTTGCCGTCGCTCGACGGCGGCAAGCTCGACGACGAGCGCACCGTCGACGTGGCGCTGGGCGCCCGTCCCGCCGTCGTGACGCTGCCCGGCAAGGGCTTCATCCTGCCGCGCGGCAGCGCGCCCGGCCTGCCTGTCACCACGGTGAACGTCAGCAAGGTTTCGGTCGTCGTCTTCCGCGTCAACGAGCGCGGCCTCGAGCGTTTCGCCCGCGAGCGCTACGACGCCAGCTTCCCGGGCAACGAGGCGATCTCCGACTGGTGGTCGCTGCGCTACTGGCTGAACGGCGACAATGGCGCCGAGCAATGGCGCGGCAGCATGGAAGTGCGCAATGTCGCCAACCAGCCCGTGGTCACCTCCTTCCCGATCCGCGAGACCATCAAGGACTGGAAACCCGGCGCCTACTTTGTCGTCATGTGGAATGCCGCCCGTCCCGTGCCCGGCGAAGACGACGACGATACGCGTGGCGCCGAGGCCTCGGGCATGTGGGTGGTGGATACCGACATCGCGCTCACCACCTTCAGCGGCAACGACGGCATCAACGTCTTCGCCCGCTCGATCGACAGCGCCAAGCCGATTGCCGGCCTCGAACTAGTGCTGCTGTCGCGCGGCAACGAACCGCTCGGCAAGGCAACCACCGCCGCCGACGGCCGCGCCACTTTCGCCGCCGGCCTGACCAAAGGCCGCGGCGCCGCCGAGCCGATGGCCGTCATGGCCTATGACAACGCCAAGCAGGAATTCTCCCGCCTCGAACTCAGCAAGGCCGCCTTCGATCTTTCCGACCGCGGCATCGAAGGCCGCGACCCACCGGGTCCGGTCGATGCCTTCCTCTATACCGAGCGCGGCGTCTATCGCCCGGGCGAGACCGTCCAGCTCATGGCGCTGCTGCGCGACGACGGCGGCACGGCATTGAAAGACCTGCCGGTGACCCTGGTCGTGCACCGCCCCGACGGCAGCGAATTCCAGAAGGTGACGGTGGGCCTGCAGGCCAGCGGCGCCATCGCGCAATCGATCATGCTGCCGAAATCCTCGCGCCGCGGCCGCTGGTCGATTACCGCCCATCTCGATGCCAAGGCGCCGCCGGTCGGTCGCGTCGAATTCTCGGTCGAGGATTTTGTGCCGGAGAAGCTCAAGATCGAACTCTCCTCGCAATCGCCCCTGCTGCGCAGCGGCAAGACCAACAGCTTTACGCTCGCCGCCGACTTCCTCTATGGCGCGCCGGGCAGCGGCCTCAACACCGAGGCCGAGATGCGTGTCACCGTCGACAGCTCGCCGTTCTCCGCCTTCGCCAAATATGTCTTCGGTCCGGAGAGCGAGCGCGAGAAGTTCGAGCCGCCGCAGATCTCGCTCAAGCCGCCGGAAACCGACGATGCCGGCAAGTCGCAAGTCGAATGGGATGGCGAGGGCGTCAAGGATACGGTTGTGCCGCTGCGCGCCCAGATCACCGCCCGCGTCTTCGAGCCCGGCAATGGCCGCTCGACCAAGACCGATCTCTCGGTGCCACTGCGCACCCGCGATATCTATCTCGGCCTGCGCCCAGTCTTCGAAGGCCGCTATGCCGTCGAAGGCACCGACGCGGCTTTCGACGTCGTGGCCGTCGATGCCGAAGGCAAGCAGGCGGCGCGGCCCGCGGTCGACTACAAGATCGAGCGCATCACCGACAATTACCAGTGGTACCAGGTCGACGGCCGCTGGCGCTGGCAGGTCGTCACCAACCAGCGCGTCATCGCCGCCGACCGACTCGAACTCAAGGCCAGCGAGGCCACTCGCCTGGCCAAGCGCCTGTCCTGGGGCAAGTACCGACTTACGCTCGCCGATACCGATGCTGGCACCACGACCAGCCTCACCTTTTATGTCGGCTCCTTCGGCGGCACGGCCGGCGAGGATGCTCCTGACACTTTGAAGGTGGCGAGCGACAAGCAGAACTACGCGCCCGGCGAGACGGCGCGCCTGCGGATCGAGGCGCCCTTCACCGGCGAAGCGATGATCGCCATCGCCACCGACCGCATCCAGGCGACCTATGCCGTGGCCGTGACTCCGGCCGGCGTCACCGTCGACATCCCGGTGAAAGCCGAATGGGGCGCCGGGGCCTATGCGCTGGTGACGGCATGGCGACCGCTGGCGGCACCCGCCGACCGCACGCCCACGCGCTCCATCGGCGCCGTCTGGTTCGGTCTCGATCCCAAGCTGCGCACCCTTGGCGTCAAAATCACCACGCCGGAGAAGATCACGCCGCGCCAGCGCATCGAGATTCCGGTGCGCGTGACCAATGCCGCCAACGGATCCGGGGCCAACGAGGCCTTCGTCACCCTGGCGGCGGTCGACGAGGGCATCCTGCAGCTCACGCGCTACAAGACGCCCAAGCCGGCCGAGCATTACTTCGGCAAGCGCAAGCTCTCGCTCGCCATGCGCGACGACTATGGCCGCCTGCTCGATGGCCGGGCCGACGACATGGGCCGCATCCGCGCCGGCGGCGATGCTGGAGACATCGGCGGCCTCGATCTCGTGCCGACGCGCACGGTGGCGCTGTTCAGCGGTCCGGTGAAGCTCGATGCCGAAGGCCGTGCCCGCATCGCCTTCGAGGTACCCGACTTCATCGGTCAGCTGCGTCTGATGGCCGTGGCCTACGATCCATCGAAGGTCGGCTCGGCCGAAGCCAAGCTGATCGTGCGCGATGCCGTCGCCTCCGACGTCATCCTGCCGCGCTTCCTGGCACCCGGCGACGATGGCCGCGTCGCCGTCTCGCTGCACAATGTCGACGGCCAGGCCGGCGACTATCGCCTGACGCTGGAAGCGACCGGCACCGTAGCGCTTGATCGCGCCGTGGCCGAGACACGCACCCTCGCCGTCAACCAGCGCGAGGTCCTGTCCTGGAACTTGCGGGGCCGCGAGGCCGGCTTGGGCAAGGTCACGCTCGCCTTGCAGGGCCCCGGCGGCTTCTCGGTTCGCCGCGAATGGGACATCCAGGTGCGGGCGGCGCAGACGCCGACCGCCGTCGACGCGGTGTCGTCGCTGGAGCCCAACCGCGAGATGACGGTCGACCGCAACCTGACGGCGGGCTTTGCCGCCGGCACTTCCGTCGTCAGCGTGGCTTTGTCGCGCGTGCCCGGCATCGATGTGCCCGGCCTGCTGCGCGCGCTCGACAAGTACCCCTATGGCTGCCTCGAGCAGACGACCAGCCGCGCCATGCCCTTGCTCTACTACAACGACGTGGCACTGCTGGGGTATGGGCCGGCCGATCCCAAGGTCGAAGACCGCGTGCAGGAGGCGATCTATCGCATCGTCGACATGCAGGCTCCCGAAGGCTCCTTCGGCATGTGGGGCGTCTACTCCTCACCGGCGGCGGAATGGCTGCAGGCCTATGCCATCGACTTTCTCCTGCGTGCGCGCGAGAAGCAGATGGCGATCCCGGCCGCGTCGCTGGAACGCGGCCTCAACTGGCTCAACAAGTCGGTCGACAAGTTCGCACCCAATGCCCAGGCCTATGCCTGGTACGTGCTGGCCAAGGCCGGCCTCGCCGATCCCGGACGCGTTCGCTACTTCCAGGATACGCAGGCCGCCAACGGCAAGACCGGCGGCATCAAGGGCGGTCTCGCCTGGGCACATCTCGCCGCCGCCCTGAACCAGGTGGGCGAACCCGGCCGGGCCCGTCTGTCGATGGCCAATGCCCAGCGCACCATCGATGAGCACGACCCCAGCGACTACTACGGCACGGCGCTGCGCGATCGTGCGGCCATCCTGGCGCTCGCTCCCGAAGCGGGCGGCCGCGAGGCCGTGGCTCTGGCTGTCGGCTCGGTGCGCGAACGCCTGACGGCGCGCGTCGCCGATACCACGACGCAGGAACAGGCCTGGCTGATCCTCGCCGCCCGCGCGCTGGGCAGTGGCGGTGAGCTGGCCTATGCCCTCAACGGCGAGGTCAAGAGCGCCAGCGCCGATCCGGTGGTGATCAACCCGACCGCCGCCACGCTCGACCAGGGCCTGCGCATCCGCAACCCGGGCGACCGTCCGTTCTGGGTGCAGGTGACGGCGCGAGGCGTGCCGCGTGACATCCAGCCGGCGGCCTCCAACGGGCTGACGGTACAGCGCAGGTTCATGGCGCTCGATGGCGGTCCGGCCGATCTTGCACGCGTGCGCCAGAACGATCGATTCATCGTATCTATCCAGGGCGACCAGACCGGCCGTGGTTATCATGAAGTGGCGTTGCTCGACTTGCTGCCCGCGGGCTTCGAGATCGAATCGGTAATCAACGAAGAGACGGTGAAGTCCTACGCGTTCCTGCCGGCGGTGAGCGAAACCCGCATCGCCGAGGCGCGCGACGACCGCTTCTTCGCCGCCTTCGATCTCGGCCTCAGGCCCTATACCTGGTTTGGCGGCGATTCGCCGACGGCACGGCCCAACCGGTTCCACGTCGCCTATGTCGTCCGCGCCGTGACGCCGGGAACCTTCGCGCTGCCGGCGGTGCATGTCGAAGACATGTACAGCCCGCGCGTCTATGGCCGCAGCGCCATGGGCCGCGTGACCATCGCGCCGCGCTGAACAATGCGTCTCGGCCGGTTCCTTGGTCTGCCAGCGCTCGCCGCGATCTCGCTGGCCGCGGCTGCGTTGGGACTGGACCGGCTGTGTCCACCCGATCTGTCGCGCTACCACGCCCGCTCGACCGAGGTGGTCGACGCCAATGGCCGCCTATTGCGCGCCTTCACCACGACCGACGGCAAGTGGCGGATGAAGACCGGAGTCGACGACGTCGATCCGCTCTATCTCTCCCTGCTCAAGGCCTATGAAGACCGCAACTTCGATACCCATTGGGGCGTCGATCCGACCGCCGTTATCCGTGCCGCCAGCCAGTTGATCGAGCGCGACCGCATCGTCTCGGGCGCCTCGACGCTGTCCATGCAGGCCGCCCGCCTGCTCGATCCGCGCCCGCGCAGCTTCACCACCAAGGTCATCCAGGCCGCCCGCGCGCTGCAGCTCGAATGGCGCTACTCCAAGCGCGAGGTGCTGGGCATCTACCTGACGCTGGCGCCCATGGGGGGGAATCTCGAAGGCGTGCGGGCTGCCTCCTTCGCTTATTTCGGCAAAGAGCCGAAGCAACTCAGCGCCGCCGAGGCGGCCCTGCTGGTCGCCATTCCGCAATCTCCAGAACGTCGCCGCCCTGACCGCGCCGCCGCCAACGCCCAAGCCGCCCGTGACCGCGTACTGGCGCGTGGTCTCGAACGCGGCGTCATCGACGAGCGGCTGGTGGCGCTGGCCATCAGCCGGCCCGGCCCGACGGCGCGGCTCGCCATGCCGATGAACGCGCCGCATCTCGCGGCCCTGCTGGCCGGCCAGTCACCGGGCGCGACCGTGCCGACCGGCATTCGCTTCGAGCTCCAGTCGGCGCTGACCCGCCTCGTCGCCGACGAACGCGGCCAGCTCGCCGACCGGCCGCAGATCGTCGTCGTCGCCATCGACAACAGGAGCCGCAACGTCGTGGCCTGGCTGGGCGGCGCCGATTACTTCGGCCGCGCCGGACAGGTCGATCTCGTGCGCGCCCGCCGCTCGCCCGGCTCGGCGCTGAAGCCGCTGATCTATGCCCTGGCTTTCGACGACCGCACGCTGCATCCGGAGACGCTGGTAGAGGATGTGCCGGTACGCTTCAAGGACTGGATGCCGCGCAACTTCGACCGCGATCACCAGGGCGCCGTGAGCGTGCGTCGCGCCCTGCAGCAGTCGCTGAACGTGCCTGCCGTGCTGGCGCTGGAGAAGGTCGGCCCCCAGCGCTTCATCTCGACCCTGCGCGCCGCCGGCGCCTCACCTGCCCTGGCACCCGGCGACATGGGCGCGGCGCTGGGCGTGGCGCTCGGCAGTGCGGCCGTCTCGCCGCTGGAACTGGCCGGGCTCTTCTCCGGCCTCGCCAATGGCGGCATGTTCGCTGCCCCGACGGTGCGCCGCGATACCGCCAAGCCGGAACCGATTCGCCTCATTGGCTCGGCCGCCGCCTGGTACGTGGCCGATATCCTGGCCGAGGCGCCGCTGCCCGACGGCTTTGCCTCGCTGGCGCCGGCGCTGCGCGATCGTCGTATCGCCTACAAGACCGGCACCTCGGCCGGCTTCCGCGACGCCTGGGCTGCCGGCTACAGCAACAACTGGACGGTCGTTGTCTGGGTCGGCCATGCCGACGGCACGCCGCGTCCCGGCCAGCTCGGCCGCGCCGCCGCCCTTCCCATCCTGCTCAAGGCCTTCGGCCGCCTGCCCGCCGAGGACAATCGCGCGATGCCGCCACCGCCCGATGTGATGCGCGTCGCCTCCTATCGCGACCTGCCGCTGCGCATGCGCACGCTGGCGCCGGCGGCACATGCCGGCGGCGGCCCGCGCATCGCCTATCCGCCGGCCGATGCCCGCATCGAACTCGCCAGCCGCGAAGCGGTGCCGCTCACCGCCGCCGGCGGCAGCGGCAAGCTGCGCTGGCTAGTCGACGGCCGGCCGCTCAGCGATACACAATGGATTCCCGACGGCCCCGGCCTCGCCCGACTCGCGGTGATCGACGAGGCTGGCCGCTCCAGCGCGGTGACCATCAGGATCGTCGAAAAGCGCTAGAAACTTCCCAGACTTCCCACCCGCGTGGGAAGCCTTCTATGCCTATGGCATAAGGCTTTTAGCCGATTCTTCCCACTTTCCCGGCATGCCCAGCACGGAAAAACTTGACCGGTTTCAGGCAACTTTGGCCTTGAGCGCCTGCGCCACCTTGGAGGCGGGCTCGCGGCCCAGCGCGACGCAGATGTCGCGGCCGGCGGCGGCGATAGCGTCGAGATCGACGCCATGGGCGATGCCGAGGCCGTTCATCAGGTAGATCACGTCCTCGGTGCCGACATTGCCCGAGGCGCCCTTGGCATAGGGGCAGCCACCCAGACCGGCGACGGCGGTATCGAAGACCGCGATGCCACACTCCATGACGGCGAGGATATTGGCCAGCGACTGGCCATAGGTGTCGTGGAAATGCGCGGCGATCTTGTCGCGTGGAATCTTCTCGGCCACGGCATCGATCATGGCGACGCACTCGCCCGGCGTGCCGACGCCGATGGTATCGCCCAACGAGACCTCGTAGCAGCCCATCTTGAACAAGCGCTCCGACACTTCGGCGACCTTGGCCGGCGCCACCTTGCCGTCATAGGGACAAGCGATCACGGTCGAGACGTAGCCGCGCACTTTCATGCCGTGCTTCTGGGCGGCTTCCATGACCGGCGCAAAGCGCTCGAAGCTCTCGTCGATCGAGCAATTGGTGTTCTTGCGGCAGAAGGCCTCGGAGGCCGCGGTGAAGATGGCGATCTCCTGGCATTTGGCCTCGACGGCGCCGTTCATGCCCTGCTTGTTGGGCACCAGCACGGGGTAACGAACGCCCGGCTTGCGATGGATGCGCGCCATGACCTCGTCGGTATTGGCCATCTGCGGCACCCATTTGGGCGACACGAAGGAGCCGGTCTCGACGGCGCTGTGGCCGGCGGCCGTCAGCGCATCGATCAGCTTGACCTTGGCATCGGCCGAAACCGGCTTGCCCTCGTTCTGCAATCCGTCGCGCGGGCCCACTTCGACCAGCCGCACCGTCTTGGGATAATTCATGACTACACCAGCGTTGGCTTCAGTTTCCCCGAGCGCCGGAGGATGACGGCAACCGCCGCCAGCGCCAAGACCGTAAATGCGATCAGCAGGGTTGCCACGGCGGTGATGGTGGGATTCACCTCGAGAATGAGCTCGGTGAACATCTTCTTAGGCACGGTTTCGTACCTGCCGGCAATGAAGGAGGTGACGATCACCTCGTCGAAACTGCCGATGAAGGAAAAGATCCAGGCGGCAAAGACGCTGGGCGCCAGGTTGGGCAGCACGACCTTGCGCACGGTGTACCACCACGAGGCGCCGAGGCTCCACGCCACCTGCTCAATGCGCAAGTCGAAAGCCCGGATCGCCACGCCCATCACCATCATGACAACCGGGATGTGCAGCACGGTATGGGCCACCAGCAGACCGGTGAGGGAGCCCAGCAGCCCGATCTTGGCGAGGCCAAGATAGAAGGCGATGGCCGAGATGATGGTCGGCACAATCAGCGGCGCCATGAAGTCGCCTTCCGCCCAGTCGCGGCCGCGGAAGGTGCCGCGGCGCAGGCCATAGGCCGCCAGCCCGCCCAGAACCAGCGAGCCCACCGAGGAAACCGCCGCGACCAGCGTCGAAGTCCACATCGCCTCCATCCAGCGCGGATCGCCGAAGAAGGTCTCGTACCAGCGCAGCGACAGGCCGGGTGGCGGAAACGTCAGCGACTTGGCCGAGGAGAAGGACATCGGGATGACGATGATCAGCGGCACCATCAAAAAGACGAGCCCAAAGATGCCGACCGCCGCCAGGCCGCGCCGTGCCCAGACGGAACCGCCGATCATGCCGACGCCTTGCGATCGAGGCGGCGGTAAGCTGCGAAGATGACCAGCGTCACGATCAGCAGGATGGTCGAGATGGCCGAGGCCTGCTCCCAGCGCGGGATCTGGTTGATCAGCGTATCGAGCAGGTTGGAGATCATCGGCACGCGCCCGCCGCCCAGCACCGCCGGAGTCACGTAGAAGCCAAGGCAGAGGATGAAGACCAGCAGCGCGCCCGCCGCCAGGGCCGGCAACGTCAGCGGGAAATAGACCTTCCAGAAGATGGTGCGCGGCGGCGCACCGAGCGAGGCGGCGGCCTGCAGCAGCCGGTCGTCGATGCGGATCATGGCGGCGAAGAGCGGCAGCACGAGGAAGGGCAGCAGCACATTGGCCATGCCGATGGTGACGCCCAGTTCGTTGTAGAGGAAAGACACTGGCGAGTCGGTGAGGCCGAGCCACTGCAGGGCGCGGTTCACCATGCCGCCGTTGCCCAGCACGACGATCCAGGCATAGGTGCGCACGAGGATCGAAACCCAGAACGGCAGCACCACCATGGCGATGGCGGCCATGCGCGCCCGGCTGGAGAGGCCGCGCATCCAGTGCGCCAGCGGATAGCCGATCGCCACATTGGCCAGCGTGGCGATCAGCGCGATGCGCATGGTGTTGCCGAGAACCCGGAGATAGACCGGCGCCTCGATCAACCCCTCGTAATGTTCGAGCGTGAAGCCCCGCCCTTTTTCCCAAAAGGCGAGGCCCAGCATGTAGACGATGGGCGCGTTGAAGGCGACGAACATCAGCACCAGAAGCGGTGCGACGAAGCCGAAGCCCGTTCCGCGCATCAGCGGGTCCCTCCCGATGCATATGGGGAGGTGGCGCGGTAATCCGCGACGGAGGGGTCACGGGCACCGGTCGCGGCGCGGCCCATGACCCCTCCGTCGGCGTATGACGCCGACACCTCCCCGTCTGAACGGAGAGGATGCCGATTCGAAGTGTCGTGCGTCACAGGCTGAGCTTGAACGCTTCCCACTTCTTGTTCACGGCCTCGCCGTTGGCCGCCCACCACTCGGAGTTCTCGAAATACTGCACGGCCTTGTTCTGCTTGCTGGTCGGGAACTGCCAGAGCTTGTCCTGCGGCAGCAGCTTGTCGATGTCGGGGCTCGGGCCGGTGTAGGAGATGACCTCGGCCGCCTTGGCCTGGTTCTCCGCCAGCGACATTTCGTGGAACAGCTTCCAGGCTGCCGCCTTGTCCTCGGGCTTGGCGCCCTTGACCACGGCGATGAAGGACAGGTCGGCCTTGCCACCGGCGAAGTTGACGCCGAAGGCCGGATCGCCGACGACGCGGCCCGACCAGCAGATCGCGTACTGTACCTCGTTGTCCTTCATGAGCTGCGGCGGCTGGGCGCCTGCCTTCCACCACACGGCGACGTCCTTCTTGACCTCGTTCAGCTTCTTGAAGGCGAGATCGACATCGAGCGGGAACAGCTTGTCGATCGGCACGCCCGCGGCCTGCAGGGCGAAGGGCAGGCAGTAATGCGGGAAGTCGGGCAGGCAGCGCTTGCCGGGAAAAGCCTTGCTGTCGAAGAACTCGGTGAAGTTCTTCGGCTCCTTGGCGCCCTTGCGCCACGCCATGATGGTCGAGAAGTACTGGTAGCCGAAGCCGTACTCGGCCTTGGCTTCGGGGAACATCGGCGCCGGATTGACGGCGGCCCAGTCGACCTTCTCGATCAGCCCGAGCTTCTGTGCCTGCAGAATGATGCCCGAGCCCAGCTCGAACAGCGTCGTGCTGGTCTGGCCGCTTTCGACCAGCGCGCGCAGCTTGCCGAGCGAGCTCGGGCTTTCGCGCACCACCTTGATGCCGCTCTTCTTCATCAACGGCTCGATGTAACCCTTCTCGATCGACTCGCCGGACGCGCCGCCCGACTCGATCATGCGGATTTCCTTGGACTGGGCATTGGCGATGCCCGCCGAGAGAATGCCGAACGACGGCACGCCTACCGATGCACCGGCCGCTGCTGCCTTGACGAATGTACGACGCTTCATTTCGAACCCCTCTTCTGTGAACTCACGTATTGTACTACTGGACCACCGGCCAAAGGTCGGCGGCATCCCACGAAACGGTTACGCGATCGCCCGACGCAAAGGCCTGTCCGAGAAAGGGCACGGCCGCGACGACCGGCTGCGCACCCTCCGCGCCTTCGAGGGCCAGATGATAGCGTACCATCTGCCCGAGATAGATCGCCTCGACCACCTTCGCTGCCCGGCCGTCACCCATGGCGGCCACACGCACGCGCTCCGGCCGCACCAACCCGCGCCGTCCATCCGGCATGCCGACGAAATTGGCGATGCCCAGGAACTCGGCGACGAAGCGGTTGGCCGGCTTGAGATAGGCCTCGGCAGGCGCGGCCACCTGCTGCGTGCGGCCCTTGTCGAGCACCATGATGCGGTCGGAGAGCGACAGTGCCTCTTCCTGGTCATGCGTCACGAGGATGGTGGTCACACCCAGCGTGCGCTGAAGTTGCTTCAGCTCGACCTGCAGCTCCTCGCGCAGCTTGCGGTCGAGCGCGCCCAGCGGCTCGTCGAGCAAAAGGATGTCCGGCTTGAAGACCACGGCGCGGGCCAGCGCCACGCGCTGCTGCTGGCCGCCGGAAAGCTCCGAGGGCCGCCGATCGCCCAGCCCCTCGAGTCGCACCAGCTTCAGCGCCTCGGTCGCTTTCTTCCGTGCCTCCGCGCCTTGGATGCCGCGTACGCCCAGCGGAAACAACACGTTCTCCAGCGCCGTCATATGCGGGAAGAGCGCGTAGGACTGGAAGACCAGGCCGATATTGCGCTCCTGCGGTATCGCCTGCGTGACGTCGCGGCCGCCGATGAAAATACGGCCGGAGGTCGGCTGGTTGAGACCGGCGATCAGCGACAGCAGCGTCGTCTTGCCCGAACCCGACGGGCCCAGGATGGTGACGAACTCGCCCTGCGTCACCGCGAGGTCGACATTGTCGGCCGCCGCGAAGGTGCCGTAGCGCTTGGTCACGCCTTCGAGACGGATATCCGACATCTAGTGTCGCACCATCTTGGCCATGGCGCGGTCGGCGGCGGCCAGCGTCTCGGCAATGACGTCGTCGTCATGGGCCGCCGACAGGAACCACTTGGTCATCTGATTCACCCGCACGCCCTCTTCCTGCAGGGCGGTATGGAAAGCCAGCGCCCTGTCGCGATCGCAGGTCATCGTCTCGCGGTAATTGCGCGGCGCGGCGGCCGTGGTGAAGAAGGTCTGGAAGATCGTCGGCACGCCTTGCACCAGCACTGGTAACTTGTGCTTGGCACCCAATGCCGAAAGGCCATCCATCAACATCTTTCCGCGTTGCTCCATCAGCCGGTAAATCTCGCCGCCGCCCCGTTCCAGCACGTCGAGCGTCGCCAGCGCTGCCGCCATGCTCTGTACGTTACCGTTATAAGTGCCGCCATGCATCACACCCTTGTCGAGCAGCGTATCCATGACGTCGCGCCGACCAGCAACCATCGCCAGGGGAAATCCCGCCGCGACGGCCTTGGCATAGATCGACAGATCGGCCTTCACGCCAAACCGCGCCTGCGCGCCGCCGAGACCGACGCGGAACCCGGTGATGACCTCGTCGCAGATGAACAACGCGCCGTTGGCGCGGCAGAGGTCGCGCACGCCCTCGAGATAGCCCGGCTGCGGCAGCATGGCGCCGGCATTGATCATGATCGGCTCCATGATTACGCCGGCAATCTCGCCCTTATTGCGCTCGAAAGCCTGGGCGATCAGGTCGAGATCGTTCCAGCCGGCGACGACCACATCGTCCAGCACGCTGGCCGGCATGCCCGGCGAACCGGCGACCGGCACGGGTGCGTTGGCGGGGCCCGCCTCGTTCAGCGGTGGCTTGGTGCTGATGAAGGCCTGGTCGCTCCAGCCGTGATAGTGGCCTTCGAACTTCAGGATCTTGTCGCGGCCTGCGAAAGCGCGGGCAAGGCGCATCGCCATCAATACCGCCTCGGTGCCCGAGGTGGAGAAACGCACGACCTCGGCGCTGGGCAACAGCCGGCACAGGCGCTCGGCCAGCTCCGTCTCGCGGGGATTTTGCGCCGCGAACAATTGGCCCTCGCCCAGCGAGGCCGCCACGGCATCGATCACCGGCTTCGGCGCATGCCCCAGGATGGCCGGGCCGTTGCCCAGCACGTAGTCGATATGAACATTGCCATCGACATCGTGCAGCCGTGCGCCCTCGCCGCGCGCAAAGAACAGCGGCACCGGGGTGCTGGCATAGCGCACGTTGCTGCTGACGCCGCCGGCGAGGTGCTTGCGCGTGCGCTCGTAAAGCTCGATCGACTTGGCGTAACTGCGCATGGCCCCCACCCAGCAAGAACGACGCGCACCGTAGCGCCCGTCATGCGGGGCGGCAATTAAGTTTGTGATCACAAATTTGACCCGCCTGCGCTATGCTCCTGCCATGTGCTCCGCCGCCCGCGATGCCACCGATAGCTCGTTGCGCCATCAGGTCTACGATTCGCTGCGCGAATCGCTGGCGACCGGCCGCTTCTTGCCGGGCCAGAAAGTGACCTTCCGCTTCGTCGCCGGTGCCCTCGGCGTCAGCCTGACGCCGGTCCGCGAAGCGTTGCGCCGGCTGGTGGCCGAGGGCGCTTTCGAAATGCGACCCAACCGCTCGGTGCGCGTGCCGCTGATGACGCGCGACAAGGTGCTGGAGCTGCGCGACATCCGCATGGCCCTCGAAGGCCTCGCCACTGCCAAGGCCGCCGCCGTCGCCAACAAAAAGCAGGGGGCACAGCTCCGCCGGATCGCCGGTGAAATCCTCGCCGCCCGCGAGCGCGGCGACAGCGTGACCGACCGGCAGAAAATCCGCGAGTTTCATTTCGCTGTCTATGCCATCGCCGAACAACCGGTGTTGTTGCGGCTCATCGAAGGAATGTGGCTGCAGACCGGGCCCTATATGAACCTGCTTTTCCCCGAGTTCGTCGCCTCACCGCGCGGACCGGAGGGGCGCCTGCGGCTCATACGTGCCCTGCAGGCCCACGACGCTGTTGCAGCCCGCCGCGAAATCGAGAACGATATTCGCCATGCGCTTTCCTACGTCGCCGATCTTGCCGACACCGACGGCAACATCGCCCCCGCCTCACCGGCCGCCGAAGTGAAACGCCGCCGTGGCGGCCCGTCGACACCCATAGAACTTCGCCCTCACTGAAACAGGAGAACAGCATGGCCCAGCAACTCAGCAATCAGCGCATCGCCTGGTTCAACGGCAAGTTCATGCCGGAGAACGAGGTTATGATCCCGTTCCGCGACCGCAGCTGGAAATACGGCGACGGCGCCTTCGACATGACCCGCACCTTCAACGGCAAGATCTTCCGCCTCAAGGAGCACATCGACCGCTTCTACCGCTCGCTGCGTTACCTGCAAATCGATCCGGGCATCACGCCCAAGGAAATGATCGCCGCCAGCGAGGAAGTCGTCGACCGCAACGAGCACCTGCGCGCCGCCGTCGGCGACTGGTGGCTGGGCCAGCGCGTCAGCCGCGGCGTCGATGCCGTGGGTGACGAAGGCTGGGACCATACCGGCCCCAACGTCGTGATCGAAATGCTGCCGCTGCCCTTCGCCAAGCGCGCCAAGCAGTACCGCGACGGCGCCGATGTCATGACCACGACGGCGCGCCGCATCGCGCCGTCGATGCTGAGCCCGCGTGCCAAGACGCACAACTACCTCAACATGATCATGGCCGAGAAGCCCATCAAGGCGCTGAACCCCGACGCCTGGCCGCTGCTGCTCGACGAGAACGGCAATCTGGCTGAAGGCCTCGGCAGCAACATCTTCATCGTGCGCGAGGGCCGACTCTATACGCCATCGGAGCGCTATGTGCTGCCGGGCGTCAGCCGCCAGATGACCATGGACATGGCCAAGAAGCTCGGCATCGCCTGCAACGAAGGCGACGTCGACCTGTTCGATGCCGCCAACGCCGAGGAGATGTTCATCACCTCGACCAGCCTCTGCATCCTGCCGGTGCGCAGCTTCAACGGCGCGCCGGTCGGTGACGGCAAGACGCCCGGCCCGATCACCAAGAAGCTGATCGACGCCTATTCACAGGATGTCGGCTGTGATTTCATCGGCCAGTACCTGAAGTTCGTCCAGTAGCCGTCGCGCAAGAGAGCGGCGGCAAAGCCTCTATCGCGCCGGAGTGAGCGTTTCGGCTCCGGCGGCCGCGGTCGACGCGTGCAGCCATGTGTCCTCCAGGACACCGTCGGCGCGTCGGCGGTAGACGACGAGATACTCGCCGACGAACGCGTCGTTGTGATCGCCGCGCAGATGATCGCCGATGAAAACCGAGAACGTTTCGCCAGCCGCCAGACCCTTGCCCGTATAGGTGTGCCGGGTGTCGCGATTGAAGCACGACACGATATAGCCGGGCTCTTCGCGCTTGACGGAGCAGGTTCCGCTATAGGCACTGTCGCGCGGGCCGAAGCCCTTGCCCGCCATCGCATACTCGCCCGCGAAGCTCGCCCCCGCGACATCCTGCGCAAGTGCCGGCGCGGCCTGCCCGATAGCGGCGCACCCCATGTGTCAACGCCGGAGTAAAAATGCATCGGCTGGCCGGAGTAAAAATGCATCACGGCTGACGGCATGAAGGCCCCCCGCGGGGGGCCTTCATGCATTTCTAGTTTACTCCTCGGGCGGCCTTTCGGGGATATCGGCGGCGCGGGCACCACCCTGGCGACGCTTGCTCTGCTTGAGCCGGTAACTGTCGCCATTCATCTCCAGGATATGGACGTGGTGGGTCAGCCGGTCGAGCAGCGCGCCGGTCAACCGTTCGGAGGCGAACACGCCGGTCCACTCGTCGAACGGCAGGTTGGAGGTGACGATGGTCGAGCCGCGCTCGTAGCGCTGGCTGAACACCTCGAACAGCAGCTCGGCACCGGTCTGCGACAGCGGCACGTAACCGAGCTCGTCGATGACCAGGAGCTTGTAGGCGGCGAGCTGGCGCTGCAGCCTCAGCAGTCTCTTCTCGTCGCGTGCCTCGAGCAGCTCGTTCACCAGGGCAGCCGCCGTAATGAAGCCAACCGAGAGGCCCTTCTGGCAGGCTGCCAGCCCGAGGCCGAGCGCCACGTGGCTCTTGCCGGTGCCGCTGTTGCCGACCGCGATGACGTTCTCGCGGCGAAGCACGTACTCGCAGCGGGCCAGCTCCAGCACCAGTGTCTTGTTGAGTGAGGGCAGCGCGAGGAAGTTGAAGCTGTCGAGGCTTTTGACCGCCGGGAACCGCGCTTCCTTGATCCGCCGCTCGACCATCCGCCGTTCGCGCTCGATCAGCTCGAGTTCGGCCAGGCGCAACAGGTAACCGGTATGGTCGACGCCCTCGGCGGCGCACTGCCGGGCGAGCTTGTCATACTCGCGCAGGAACGTCGGCAGCTTGAGCATCTTCAGGTGATGGCCGAGCAGAAGCTGGGGCGTGTCGGTCATGACGTCACCCCGGTGAGCAGGTCCATGTACGTCTTGGCCGAGGTCGTCGCTACGCGGGCGTTCGGCAGGTAAGGATAAACACTCATATCAAGGCGTGGCGGCCGGCGCTCGATGCGGCACAGCACAAGGTGCTTGACCGCGTCGAAGCCGATCACGCCGCGATCGATGGCATCGCGCACGCCGGCGGCGACGTCATCGATCCTGAACACCTCCATCAGCCGCAGCACCTGCACGAACTCGCGCTTGCCCTGCTTGCCCATGCGCGCCTCGAGCAGGCGGCGC
>JBBRFD010000032.1:0-32350 GCA_038224985.1 Reyranellales bacterium | reverse complement strand
ATCCACGCCGAACCGCTCCTTGATCTGCTCCTGATCGCCAATGCCATGAAGAGGCTCCCTCGCGATACCATCGCTCCAGGGAATCACATCCTCATCTCAATGCCGATTCACATCCGAGTCATTAGTTCTGACGGTTGGTATAACTGCGCCTGTCGTCTCCGCGTTCCAGCGGAGCGGAAAGGAGCATTTAGGCATGTGTCAACTTCCTCCGGCGATGACGCTCGCCCCCATGGGGTTCAAGCCTCCGCCGCCCGAGCAAAATGTTACCCCAGCTGCAGCAGGTGATCTAAAATGCGCCGGTGGCTTTTGCCCCCGCGGTAGCCACGGCGCCACCGGAATGTACATTATGGGAGGAAAGCCTCTTTGTTGGGATTGTGCTGTGAAAAAAGCCGGGATCGGCGGGGAATCGGGCGCTGAAAAAGCTGATATTTTGCGCCCGTATCTATTGCCAGGAAAATAGGATGCCTTGATGTCGGATCGCCGATCTGCCCTCGTAAAGATTGTTCCAGGAGACATTTTTCACGCCGAGTATCCAAATGGCGCGAGTTGTATTTGCCTGACGACGACGGTGACGGCCAAGGTCATTAGGGCAAGGAGAGTCACAACGCAGGACGACCTCGAATTCCATCGTGATACCGGCGTCGAGCATGGCAGCAGTGAGGTCTTTTCCATGATCGACTCAATCGAACCTCTCCCTGCGGACATCCGAGAAATCATTCTGGCACTCGACCGTAAGTACAGATCCAGCAGCGACACCTATGCCCTAACGGAAGACGAGAAGCGGGCCTTGAAGTTCATAGCCCGCTTCTATCCCGCACATCCTTTGTAGGAGCCGCCTAGAACTTCTCAACCCAGGGTCTCACTTCGACCTCGGAGCTCCAGGCGCTGCGGTGCTGGTTGAGGGTGGCCCAGTAGGTCTCGGCGATGGCGTCGGGATCGAGCAGGCTGTCGGGTTTGTCAGCGGGTATCGGGCGTGCCTCGCTGCGGATACCGCCATCGATGACGAAATGGGCGACGTGGATGCCCTGCGGCGAGAGTTCGCGTGCCATGGATTGGGCGAGGCCACGCAGGGCAAACTTGCCCATGGCGAAGGTGGCCGACAGCGCAAAGCCCTTCACGCCGGCGGTGGCGCCCGAAAGCAGCACGGCGCCGTGCTTGTTAGGCAGCATGCGGCGCACGGCCTGCTGCGAGACGAGGAAAGCCCCGAAGGCGCTGATCTCGATGGCCTTGCGGACATCCTCCGGCGGCAGGTCGGCCAGCGGCCCGCGTACCCGGTTGCTGGCATTGTAGACCACGACATCGGGCGCGCCGTGCTTGGCCTCGACCGCCTCAAACAGCGCCGCGACCTCGGCCGGGTTTGCTGCATTGCACGCATGGGCGCTGGCGCCGGTTTCGGCCGCCAATGGCTTCAGCTTGTCGGCCGTGCGCGCGGCCAGCGCCACCTTGAGCCCGTTTTCGGCAAAGAGGCGGGCAAGCGAGGCGCTGAGGCCCGGCCCGGTGCCGACGATCAGGGCGGTGCGAAATTTCGGTCTGTCCATGGGGCCTGCCTCGTTGCTCGTGATGCTTGTGCGGGTATACGCTAACCCGTCGCCACGGAAAGGACAGTCAAATGGATGCCGTCATGACCGCAGGCCGCATCGACATCATTTCCGACGCCATTTGTCCCTGGTGCTATATCGGCAAACGCCAGCTCGAACGGGCGATGCCGCTGCTGTCGAAGGAGAAGCTCAGCTTCACCACGATGTGGCACCCCTTCCAGCTCAACCCCGACATGCCGGCCGAAGGCGTCAATCGCCGCGAATACCGCATCGCCAAGTTCGGCAGCCTCGAGCGCTCGCAGCAGATGGACCAGCGTATCACCGAGACGGCCGCCACCCTCGGCCTCGAATTCCACCTCGAAAAGCTCGAGCGCACACCCAATACCGTGAATGCCCATCGCGTCATCCGCATGGCGGCGCAGGAAGGCGTGCAGGACGCCGTGGTCGAGGCGCTGTTCGAGAGTTACTTCTGCGAGGGCGCCGACATCGGCAACAGCGAGACGCTCGCCAATATCGCGGCCGCCGGTGGCATGGACCGCGAAGCCGTGCTGGTGATGCTGGCGGGCGACGAGGGCCGCAATGAAACGCTGGCGGGCGATGCCATGGCGCGCAAGGCCGGCATCAGCGGCGTGCCCAGCTTCGCCCTGCAGGGCCACGTCCTCTTCTCCGGCGCCGTGCCGGCCGAGGAAATGGCGCCGACTTTCAGCCGCGCCTGGAACATCCTGAAGAACCAGGCGGGCTAATCGCCGATGGCCGCCCGGGTACGCGAAGTGTCGAGAGTAGGCGCCGATAGCGGACCCCTCACGGTCGTGACCAGATGCGACGACGAACTGCCTGACGTGTCGAAAGTAATGGTCGTCTGCGTCGTTGCATTGGCGACATTGGTGGATCCGCTGATTCGCGCCGCGGCCTGATCGCCGCTGATGGTCTGATTTTTCAGCGTGACCATGCCGTTGGCCATCGTAACCTGGCCCGCGATGGGATTTTCGCGATTGGCGAAGCGTTTCAGCACCAGCACACCGGCCTTGATGTCGTCGCTGAAAATGCCGGCGATGCCACCGAAGAAAAGCGCCGAGGACCGCGAGCGCGGGTCCACAGAGGGATAGACGTAGCCGCCCAGGGTGGCGCTGCCCTTGAAGCCATTGCGGATCTCCTCGGGCGTGCGTCCGGCGCCGGAGATCTGCATGTTCGTGGCATTGACCTTGCCATCGACCGTGACAGCGATGTCCTCGCCGAAAGTGTTGCGGCCCGCCGTGCCGCGCAGCATCTCGCCGAGATAAACGCCGATGACATTGCCCTTGAAGTTGAGCGCCACCGAGTTGCCAGCTGTCTTGACCGTGCCCGACGCGTCGATGCCGCCGCCGAAAAACTGCCCCGTGAGTTTTGAGACGGTCAAGGTGCCGTTGCGCAGCGTTGCATCGATATCGGCATAGTCGAGCTTCAGCGACGAAATCATCGTCGCCGTGGTCCGCAAGGTCAGCTTGGCGTCGAAGCCGTTGAAGGCCGAGGTGTTGATCGGAACGCCCGTAACGGTCGCTGCCGGAGCCGGGGTCGCCACGGCGGTGGGCACGGCAGGCACTGTCGCAGCGGACACGCCCAGCCATTTGTCGAGGTCGAGGATGCCCGGCACCTGAAGATTGGCAGTGATCATTGGTCGCGCGCCCAGCGTCGCATCCACCGTGCCGTGCATCGACACGCCGTGAATGGCGGCCTCGCCGCTGAACACGGCGTGCGCCATGGAGCCCGAAAGCTTGCCGCTGGCCGCGACCGCACCCAGCCCCGAGGTCGGCTTGCCACTGGCCGCACCGACCAGACGACTGATGTCGGCGCTCTTGATGGCAAAGGAAGAGAAGTCGAAGCGCCCGTCGCCCTCGAAAGACAGGCTTCCGGTGGCCTGCACCGAAGCGCCGAGGAAGGTGGCATTTACATTGCGCAGCGTTGCCGTCTTGCCGGTGCCCACGATTTTACCCGTCAGGCTCGCCGCGCCAATAACGCCATTGCGCAGCACCGGCACACCGACGAAGCCCATGATCTTGTCGGCGTCGGGAGCCGAAACATCGACCGTGAGATCGTACTTCGGCAGCGTGGACAGATCGCTTACCGTGCCGCGCAGCGCCGCACGCCCTCCCAGCGCATTCGCCACCTTGAGATCGTTCAGCTTCACGGCATTGCCCTGCAGCGTCACCTCGGAATCGAACCCCGTGAAAGTCTCCTTGCGATAGACCAGCTTCGCAACCTTGGCCTTTATGGTGACCGGCAGGGCCGCCGGGTCGGGCGGCGGCTGAATCGGCGGCACGCCCATGGTCGCGGGCGGCGCGAGGCTGGCGAAAAGGAAGTCCTTCGACGGCGGCGGCAAATAGAGATCGAGGTTGAGATTGGCCATCTCGGCCTGCAGCGTGATCGCCGTCGGCGGGCCCAGCGTCAGAGCAGCGCTGCCGGTGCCGTGCTGGTCGTCGACATCGAAGGTTGCGCCGGTGATCTGCAGTTTTCCGGCCGTCGTCGCAAACTTGCCGTTGAGTTCGAAACGCTCAAGCCGCCCGGCCGGCACGTCGCTGGCATCCATGCCGAGCCAGACCAGCGTTTCGCGAAACCTGGGCCCTTTGAGGCTCACCTGGCTGCTGACAGAATCGGCACTCAACGCCAGATCGCCGGGCAGCCGGGCCGCAAGACGAGACAGCGAGATAATGCCCTTCTGGATGGAGACGGCGAGCGAGACATCGCGCAGCGTGCCCTTCTCCAGCGTCACGTCGGCGACGTCGAGTTCCAGCTTGACGTCCATCTCGGCCGGGAAAGGCGAAAGCGTGGGCGCGGCCACGATATTGGCCTTCGTCGTATCCGGGATCAGGCCGCCGGGCTGGACGAAGGCCGCGCGCCACTTATCCGCGTCGAGTTTGGGCAGCGATATATTGCCTGTGAGTGCAAGTTTGGGCTTTTCGCTCAGCGCCAGCGAGCCCGATGCCTGCTCGCCGCCAAAGCCGATCTTGAAATCCGTGATCGCCACGCGCTCGGATGTCACCTCGACACCGCCATCGAAGGTGAACTTTCCGGCAATGGCGGAATGCAGGTTGGGCACGGGCTGCCCGCTGGCGCGGACCAGCTTGGTCGCGAAATCCGACACGGAGGCCGTGGACAGCGAAAGGTGACCGAAGACGTTGGCCTTCGGTCCGATCTCGCTCACGGAGCCGGTGAAATCGAGAGTTCCGATATCGACCTTCAGCGCGAACTTGATGTCATGCCCCCTGGCGGTTGGCGCGCTCACCTTGACGTCGAGCTTAAGCGGCAGGTCGTTGACGACGGCGGTCCCGGAGAACTCGAAAGGACCGGCCAGCGAACCCACGGCGGCCAGCGCTTCGACTTTCTGCGCAACGATCGAGGTACCGGTCTTGGGGTCGGTGTAGTTCAGCGTTCCATCCTCGATGGCGAGCTTGCCGCTGGTCAGGTTGAAGCCACTGCTGGCCTCGCCCGGTGATTGGAGGGCGCCGGCATCGGGCCGGAACTCCCAGTTCGGCCGCCCCTCGGCGTCGGTCTCCAGCACGATGGTCGGATGCACCAGCGTGAGCACGCCGATCTCGACGCGACCGCTCAGCAGCGCCGACCAAGAGGGCGTTACCGTCACCCACTTTACATCGACCATCTGCGCGCCCTTGGCGCCGACGGAATTGGCGAAGCGGACATTGCGAGCGGCGATATGCGGCGTGGGAAACATCGATAGCTGCATCTTGCCGTCGATCACCAGTTCCCGGCCGGTGGCGCTCTTCACGGCCTCGGCCATGACAGGCTTGTAGGCATCGACGTTCAACAGATAAGGTGCCGCGACCATGGCCAGCGGAACGGCCCCGAGGGCCGCGCCGACGATCAAAAACAGCCTTCGGGTACGCTTGAACAACGTCATGGTCCCGTTACAACGCTTGGCGGCGCCTTTGGTTACTGGCTTCGGAACCTTAATTATCCTAGTCCAGAAGTGTGGCGCCCGATGCCTTGATCGCCGCCGCCGATTTGGCACCCTCGGTGTCCATCAATATGCCGAAATCGGCCGCGCTACCGGTCGAGATGATCGTGCCCAAGGCGTTGAAGAAATTGGCGTTTTCCCGCTCGGAGAGGGCGAGATTGATCTCGCAATTACGGGCTTGCTGGGATAGGGCTCCGCGGCACTGGCGCGGCCGGCGCTGGCCAGCAGCAAGCCGCCGGCAATCAGTTCACGTCTTTTCATTTTATTTCTGCCCTAAGACAGCTCGTATCTCCTCACCACGCGATAGAGCAACCCGATTGGGATCAGGGTGACAACGATCAGCGTCGAGGCGGCCGCCGTGGCGACGCCACCGCCGCTGCCTTCGAGCGCCTGGAACATCACCACTGTCAGGGTGCGCCACTGGCCACTATAGAGCACGACCGTGGCGCTGAGTTCGGAGGCCACCGTCACCCAGGTCAGCACGAAGCCGCTCAGGACGCCGCCCAGCATCAACGGCACCAGGATGCGGGCGAAGGTCTGCAGCGGCGAGCGGCCGAGGCTGATCGAGGCTTCCTCCAGCGCGGGATCGATCTGGTGCAGGATGGCGCTGGAAGAGCGCACGGCAAAGGGGACCTTTCGAACGGTATAGGCCAGCACCATGATGAAAGGCGTGCCGGTCAGCACCAACCAGCCGGTGTTGAAGGAAACGACGAAGCCGATGGCGAGCACGGTACCGGCCACGGCAAAGGGCAGCGTCGCCACGACGTCGAGCACGGCGGCAAGTGTGTTGCGCAGGCGTGTCACGACATAGCCGATGGGCACGCCGATCAGCGACACGCCGACGGCCGCCAGCGTGGCGAAGATCACGGTGTTGATCAGCGGACGGGTCGAGCGGTCGAACAGCGCTTTGAAATTCTCGAGGCTGAAGTTCGGGTGCAGCACGGGGCCGCGGAACTCCATGAAGGACAGCACGACGATGGCGAAGAACGGCACCAGCGCCAGCAGCACGACGGTCCAGCAATAGACGGTCGCGGCAACACGCAGGCCAAGGCCGACGCGCAGCACCGGCGGGACCGCCCGGGCGCCTGTGGCGAATCGGCGGGCGCCGAGGTAGCGGCGCTGGATCAAGAGCACCAGCGAGGTCATCAGGATCAGCAGCACGCCCAGCACGCCGGCCGAGGCCGGATTGGGCGAGGTCTCGCCGATGAAGAGCTTGAAGGCTTCAACGGCGAAGATCGGCAAATCCTCGGCCAGCACGAAAGGCACGCCGAAATTCTCCAGCGTCTCGATGAAGACCAGTAGCGCGCCAGCCATGATCGAGGGCAGGACGATGGGCAAGGTCACGGTCCATAGCGTGCGGCGTGGCGAGGAGCCGAGACTTTGCCCCGCCTCCTCCATCGACACATCGACCGCCTTGAAGGCGGCCATCGTCGGCAGCAGCACATAGGGATAGAGCGTCAACGTATAGACCAGCACAATGCCGCCGCCGCCGTAAATCGAGCCGAAACCGATACCCCAGGACTGCAGCCATTGCGTGACGATACCGGCGCGGCCCAGCAGCAGCACGATGGCATAGGCGCTGACGAAGGACGGCAGCACCAATGGCAGGGCCGCCATCGCCACGATCGCCGACTTGCCCGGCACCGGGAGGCGCGCCAGCGCGAAGGCGAAGGGCACCGAGATCAGTGTCGTCGTCACGGTGGCGATCAGACCGATAGTCAGCGTGTTGAGGATGGCGCTGCGATAGAACGGCCGGCCCAGCATCTTGGTGTAGTTGGCGGTCGTCAGCTTCTCGCCGTCGCCGTCCAGAAGGCTGGCGCTGAAGACGTTGAACAGCGGATAGAGCAGGAACAATCCCAGAAACAAAAAGCCCAGCGCGGCGATGGCCAGCGGCAGGCGTTGCTGGTGGGGGATTGTGAGGGTCACGGCAGCACGGTCAGGCGCGCGGGATCGTAGGCCAGCGTCACGGCTTCGCCGACCGCCAGCGTGCGATGCGGCTCGTCGAGCATGGCGACACGCAGCAGCGAGGTGTCGGCCAGGCGCACGTCGAGGCGTGTGATCGGGCCCAGAATCTCGACATGGGCCACGGTACCGGCCACACGCAGCCATTCGACCGGCGCTTCGGTCGATAGCCGCAACGCCTCGGGCCGCAACGACACCAGCTCAGCGCCGCCACGACCGAGCGAACGTGCCTCGACGAGATTGGTCGTGCCCATGAACTCCGCGGCAAAGCGTGAGGCGGGATTGCGATAGATATCGGCCGGCGCACCGACCTGCTCCAGCTTGCCGCTTTGCATCAGGGCGATTCGGTCGGAGACCGACATGGCTTCTTCCTGGTCATGCGTCACATATATCGCGGTGATGCCCAGCCGCTTCTGCAGATCGCGGATTTCCGACCGCATACTGACGCGCAGGCGGGCATCGAGGTTGGAGAGCGGCTCGTCGAACAGCAGGACCTGTGGTCGGATGACCAGCGCGCGGGCAATGGCGACGCGTTGCAGCTGACCGCCGGAAAGCTGATGCGGCCAGCGTTCGCCATAACCGCCGAGCTGAACGAGTGACAGCGCCTCCTCGACACGGCGCGTAACCTCGGCCGCCGACACCTTTCGCGCCTTCAGGCCATAGGCGACGTTGCCGGCCACCGTATGGTTGGGAAACACCGCGTAGTTCTGGAATACCATGCCAATGTCGCGCGTATGTGCCGGCAGGGTGTCGATACGGCGCTCGCCAAAGCGGATCTCACCAGCATCGAGCTCGCAGAAGCCCGCGATCATACGCAACAGGGTGGTCTTGCCGCAACCCGACGGACCGAGCAGCGTGAAGAACTCGCCCTCCTCCACCGCCAGGTCGACGCCGTCGACCGCGCGCACCGTCCCGAAGGTCCGGCGCGCGCCCGCAATGACGATACCTGTCACGTCAGCGAGAGTCCTGGATGGTGTCCTTGATCCGCTCCAGCGTCTCCTTGCGCTTGTCGGTCCAGGCATCCTCGTGATAGGATAGGATCTTGAGCGACGACAGCGCCGGCATACTGCCCGGCAACGTCGACAGATCGAGGTCGCCGCGGGTCGGCCGGCGGAAGGTCGCCTTGAGGATCATCTCGCGCGTGTCCTTGCGGTTGATGTAATCGACGAAGGCCTTGGCCGAATCCGGATTGGGGCCGTTCTTGACGATGGCGACGCCTTCCATGGTGGCAATGGTGCCGTCGGCCGGATAGATCGTCTTGACCGGCGCGCCGCCCGCCGCCCACATCGGGCCGGCATATTCCAGCGAGATGCCCAGCGAATATTCACCGTTGCCGACGCCCTGGAAGACCAGCGAGGAACGGTTCAGTACCTTGAGGTTCTTGAACAGCGCCGCGACCTTCTTCCAGCCCGTCTCGCCGCCACCCCACAGGTCGACCAGCATGGTGACGGTGGTATAGGCGGATCCCGAATTGGCCGGGTCAGTGAAGGCGATCTTGCCCTTCCATTTTGGATCGAGCAGGTCGCTCCAGGTCTTGGGTCCCTGATCGGCCGGCAGGATCTTGGTGTTCTGCAGGATCACGAGCAGGTGCAGGTTGTTGCCGATCCACAGGTCGGCCGGATCGCGGTACTCGGCGATCATCGCGTCCTTGTTCTTCGAGACATAGGGCGCGAACAGCGTCTTGTTGGTTTGCAGCAGCGAACGGCTGACGCCCCAGATGATGTCGCCCAGCGGACGGTCCTTCTCGGCCTGCAGGCGGCGCACCACGACGCCCGATCCCGCCGCCACGGGCTCGACGGCGATGCCGGTCTCCTTGGTGAAGGCGCCGAACACCAGATCGTTCAGCGTGCTATCGTTGGACGTATAGACCACGAGCTTTTTCTGCGCCTGCGCACCGCCCGCCGCGACCATGGCGCCGAGCAGAAGTGCCAGAAACGCCGTCCAGCGCCATCCCAATATCGTCATTTCCCACTCCTCGATTCAAGTCGCCGATTTGAGCCTGCCACACCCGGCTGGGCAATGTAGAATGCAGGCGACGCTGCGGCCCCTGCTTGTGGTCGGACACGCGGCGCAAACATAGGGAAGGAATCACCATGCGGCCATTGCTGTGCTCGCTGGCGCTCGTCGCCACGCTGACCGCCGTCCTCGCTTCTGGAGCCGCCCAGGCCCAGAAGAGCGGCGGCGTCCTCAAGATGTACCATCGGGACAATCCACCCAGCACCTCGCCCCACGAGGTCGCGACCAACTCGACGGTCATTCCGTTCATGCCGGTGTTCAACAACCTCGTCGTCTACGACCAGGGTGTGGCGCAGAACAGCCCCAAATCGATCGTGCCCGATCTCGCCAGGTCGTGGAGCTGGAGCGGCGACGGCAAGAGCCTCACCTTCAAGCTGCAGGAAGGCGTCAAGTGGCACGACGGCAAGCCCTTCACCTCGCAGGACGTCGTTTGCACCTTCAATCTCGTGACCGGCAAGGGCGATGAAAAACTGCGCACCAATCCGCGCCAGTCGTGGTACGCCAACGTCGATCGCGTGACGACCAGCGGCGATCACGAGGTCACGGTCCATCTGCTGCGCCCACAGCCATCGCTGCTGTCGCTGCTGTCCTCGGGCTATTCACCGGTCTATCCCTGCCACGTCCCGGCCGCTCAGATGCGCACCAAGCCGGTCGGTACCGGGCCCTTCAAGTTCATCGAGTTCAAGCAGAACGAGGGCGTCAAGCTCACGCGCAACACCGAGTACTGGAAGAAGGGCCGGCCCTATCTCGACGGCATCGAATTCACCATCGTACCCAACCGCGGCACGGCGATGCTGAGCTTCGTGGCGGGTCGCTTCGACATCACTTTCCCCTGGGAGGTGACGATGCCGCTGCTCAAGGACGTCAAGAGCCAGCTCCCGAGCGCGGTTTGCCAGACAACGTCGATGAACAACAGCACCAACCTGATCCTGAACCGCGACGCGCCGCCGTTCGACAATCCCGACCTGCGCCAGGCGCTGTCGCTCGCCATCGACCGCAAGGCCTTCGTCGACATCATCAACCAGGGCGACGCCCAGCTCGGCGGCACCATGCAGCCGCCGACCGACGGCGTCTGGGGCCTGCCAACGGAGATTTTCACGTCGGTGCCCGGTTATGGCCCCGACGTGGCGAAGAACCGCGAGGCGGCGCGCGCGCTGATGAAGAAGGCGGGCTATGGGCCCGACAAGCACCTTGCGCTGAAGATCTCGACCCGCGGCATCTCGCTCTACAAGGATCCCGCCGTGATCCTCGCCGGCCAGCTCAAGGAAATCTGGATCGACGCCGATGTCGAGATCATCGAGACGGCGCAGTGGTTTACCAGGGTCGCGCGCAAGGCCTATTCGGTCGGACTCAATACCACCGGCAACGGCGTCGACGATCCCGACCAGAACTTCTACGAGAACTTTTCCTGCAAGTCGGAGCGCAATTACACCGGATACTGCAACCCCGAGATCGAGAAGCTGTTCGACGTGCAGAGCCAGGAGACCGACATCGAGAAGCGCAAGAAGCTCGTGTGGGAGATCGACCGCAAACTGCTCGAGGACGGCGCACGGCCGGTCATCATGTGGAACCGCGCGTCAATTTGCATGCAGCCCTACGTCAAGGGCTACGTCGCCAACGTCAACAGCGTCTACAACGGCTTCCGCTTCGAGGACGTGTGGCTCGACAAGTAGCGTTCAGCCAACGCCCAGGTAGATACGCTGGACGTCGGGATTGTCCGACAAGGATTGGGCCGTACCGGAGAGAACGGTACGGCCGACCTGCAGCACATAGGCGTGGTCGGCGGCTTCGAGAGCCAGGTCGACCGACTGTTCAGCGAGCAGGATCGTTTGCCCTGCTTTGTGCAAAGCCGCGAAGCTGTCGTACATGGCATCGACGATGGCCGGCGCGAGGCCAAGGCTGGGCTCGTCGAGCAGCAAAAGCTTGGGCTCGCTCATCAAGGCCCGGCCGACCGCGAGCATCTGGCGCTCGCCACCCGACATGGTGCCGGACTGCTGATTGCGCCGCTCCTTCAGTTTGGGAAACACCGAGTACACGCGTTCGAGCAGGCCCGGGATGCGCTTGCGGTCGGCGAGTGGCGTGGCACCCAGAAGCAGATTGTTCTCGACGCTCTGCTGGGTGAACAGCCGCCAACCCTCGGGCGACAACGCCAGGCCCTTGCGCACGATGGCATAGGCCGGCAGGCCGCCGATGCTCTCGCCGTCGAACTCGACAGTGCCGGCGGAAACCTTGGCGATGCCGGCAATGGCGTTCAGCACCGTGGTCTTGCCGGCGCCGTTCGATCCCAGCAGCGCCACGACCGCGCCCCTTGGCACTTCGAGCGACACGTCGGCCACGCCGATCAGATCGCCGTAGCGCACCTCCAGATTGACGATGCGCAGCAGCGGCGCGCTCATTTGTCCGCCCCGTGCTTGACGCGCCGCCGGCCCAGATAGGCGGCGATGACTGCTTCATTGCTGGTGACCTCGCGCGGCGTGCCGCGGGCGATCTCCCGGCCCTGATGGAAGACCACGACACGCCGTGCCAGCGAGACGATGACCTCCATGATGTGCTCGACGATGACGATGGTGATGCCGCCGCCATGGATGCGCCGCACCAGCTCGATCGCCTCGTTGACTTCCGTCGGTGTCAGGCCCGCCATGGCCTCGTCGAGCAGCAGCGCCTTGGGCTCCGAGGCCAGCGCACGGGCAATCTCCAGACGCTTGCGGCCGGGCGTTCCGAGGCTGCGGGCCGGTGTGTCGATGACGCTGCCGAGGCCCACGCGTTCGAGTACCGCGCGCGCCTTCGCCCGGGCCTCGCGCGCATCGGGATGGCGCAGCAGCGCGCCGATGGTGACGTTGTCGAGCACCGACATGGATTCAAAGGTGAGCGGCACCTGGAAGGTGCGGGCGAGACCGAGGCGTGCGCGTTCTTCCGGCGGCTGGCGCGTCACGTCCGTGCCATTGAAAGTAACGCTGCCCGAGGTCACCGCGAGATCGCCGGTCAGGCAGTTGAAGAAGGTCGACTTGCCCGCGCCATTGGGGCCGATCAGGCCCAGGATATCGCCTTCCTCGACCGAAACAGAGGCATCGTCGACCGCCTTGAAGGCGCCGAAGGCCTTGGTGACGTTGCGAGCGTCAATCAGCACCGCTCACCTCCGCCGATCGAGCAGGGAGAGCAGCCCGCTCGGCAGGAAGCGTGCGATGATAACGATGATGGCGCCATAGACCACGAAGGTGAGGCCGGCGCCGCTGCCGCCCAGGAAGCTGTTGGAGAACTCTTCCAGCGGCACCAGGATCAGCGCGCCGATCAGCGGCCCGTAGAGTTGACCGGCGCCGCCCAGCGCGCCCATCACCAGCATCTTGACCGAGATCAGGATCCCGAAGCCCGACTCGGGATCGACGAAACCGAACATGCAAAGATAGAGCGAGCCCGCCAGCGAGGTGAAGGCACCGCTCAGCATATAGGCATAGAGCTTGTAGCGGCCGGCCGAGACGCCGAGCGAGCGCGCCGCCCGTTCGCTGTCCTTGATGGCGCGCAGGTAAAAGCCCATGCGACCGCGCTCGATCATGCGGGTGAGCGCCAACAGGGCTACCAGCACGAAGAGGAAGATGTAGTAGTGCGGCATCGCCGAGATGAAGGAGAGGTCGAAGACCGAGCGCGGCATGGCCGGCCCGCCCAACCCCTGCGCGCCACCCAGGAAGTCGCTGGTCGAGCTCAGTACGCGCACGAGCTCGGCGACGGCGATGGTCGCCATGCTGAAATAGTGGCCCGCGAGGCGCAGCGTCGGCACACCGATCAGGGCCGCGAGGCCGACGCTCAGCGCCATGCCGAGTGGCGCGCCGGCGATCGGCGGCCAGCCGAGATGGGTGTAGACGACCACGGAGGCATAGGCGCCGAAGCCGAAGAACACGGCATGGCCGACCGAGACTTGGCCGGCATAGCCGCCGACGATGTTCCAGGCCGAGGCGCCGATCGCCGCCAGCAGCACCAGCGCGCCCAGCCGCTGATAGACCGGGAATTCCATGGTCAGCACGGGATAGGCGAACGCCAGGACGATGGCGGCGGGCAGCAGGAAGCGCTTCACGCCTCACCCATCAGGATTTGCCCATCAGACCCTGCGGCCGGAACCACAGCACCAGCACGAAGAGGATATAGACGACGACGTCCTTGTAGACCGGCCCGATGAGATAGGCCGAAAGCGACTCGACGACGCCGATGATCAGGCCCGCGACCAGCGCACCCAGCACGCTGCCGAAGCCGCCGAAGGAGACGGTGACGAAGGCGATGATGGCCAGCGTCTCGCCGACGGTGGGCGAGGTTGGGAAGAAATTGGCGATCAGGGCGCCGGCGATGCCGGTGGCCGCGCCGGCCAGCACCCAGGCCACCGCCTGCATCTGCTGCGGCCGGATGCCCATGAGCTGCGCCGCCGTTGCGTCCTCCGATACCGCCAGCATGCGGCTGCCCAGCGCGGTGCGGGTCAGGATGAGGTGCAACGCCAGCGTCACGGCCAGTCCCATGCCGCCCGCCAGCACGCGCGAGCCCTCGAAGCGGATGCCGAATTGTTCGAAGGAGCCGCCAACCATCGTGTCCGGCAGGTTTTGGAAGTTGGCGCCGAAGACCCAGAACGCCGAGTAACGCAGGAACAGCGCTAGCCCGAAGGTGCCGAGAATCTGGGCCAGCATAGGGCCCTTCATGATGTGGCGCACCAGCAGGAAGTAGCTCGCCACACCCAGCGTGCCGATCAGCATGGCGGCGATCGGCACGGCGGCAAAGGGACCACCGCCCAGCGCCGTCCACACCATCACGGCCGAGTACATGCCCAGCATGACGAAGTCGCCGTGCGCGAAGTTCACGACGTTCATCATGCCCCAGATCAGGGTCAGGCCCGACGAGAAGAGGGCATAGACCGCGCCGAGCAACAGCCCGCTCACGATCACCTGCACTAGCGTGCTCGACATGCTCCTGCCGCCGCCCGCCAGTCGGTCGGCTGCTTACCAGCCCTTGTAGGGCAGGATGACGGTGTCCGTGGCACGGTCCTTGGGCGCGATGGTGACGTACTTGCCGCCGCGCATCTGGGTCACGACGCTGGCCGCCAGCACGTTCTGGCCCTTGTCATCGAACTTCACGCCGTCATAGCCCGCCACCATCTGCTCGGCGGGAAGATTGGTCGCCTTGAGCGCCGCCTGGATCTTGGCGGGCTCGGTCGAGCCGGCGCGGTTCAAGGCATCGACCAGAACCATGAAGGCCTGCAACCCGCGCACCGAGACATCGTCGAGATCGTCGCCGTTGGTCTTCTTCTTGTAGAGCGCATTGAACAGCGCGGGCACCGATCCGGGCTTGCCGGCGGAGAAGGCCGAGCGGTTGACCAGGCCCTCGACCTGGCCGCCCAGGCTCTTCACGAAAGCCGGATCGTTGAAGCCGGCATTGTCGGCGATCATGATGGCGGGCTTCCAGTTCAGTTCCTTCATCGTCTTGGTGTAGAGGATCGCGTCGGACGTGTAGGAGATGAAGATCGCCACGTCGGGATTCTTCTCCTTGAGCTGCAGCACTTGCGGCTGCACATCGCTCGAGTTGGCCGAGTAGGCGATCTTCTGGCTGACCTTGAAGCCATCCTTGACGAACTGGTCGACGATGACACTGGCAACCGAGTTGCCGTACTCGGTATTCTCGTGGACCAGCGCGATATTGTCGGTCTTGCGGCCCGCCGCCTTCTGCTCCTTGAGGAAGCTCGAATAGGCGCGCGCGAAATCGAGGGCGACCGGCGTGGTGCGGAAGAACCACTTGAAGCCGCGCTCGGTGAGGTTGGCGGCGACCGACTCGCCGTTGACGAAGGGAATGCCGTGACGCTCCGCGATGGCGCTGGCGGTGAGCGTGATGCCCGACTGGTAGGCACCGATCAGGGCCGCCACTTTCTCCTCGGTGATCAGGCGCAGCGCCTGGTTCTGGCCGGCCGCCGGCGTGCCCTGGTTGTCGGCGAAAACCAGCTCGATCTTGGCGCCCTTGAGCCCGGGCAGGCCGCCGCCCTTGGCCAGCGGGATGAGCTTGGCGAGATCGGCATTGCCGTTGTTGATCACGTCGGCGGCGACTTCGAGCGCCATCTTGGAGTAATTGCCGGCGCTCGCGGAGTTGCCGCTCAAGGGATAGATGACGCCGATCTTGACCGGCGCCTGGGCAAAGGCACTGGTAGTGAGGCCAAAAGCGACAGCGGTGGCAGCAGCCGCAACCGTTGCCCGAATTGTGAGCGACATTCTTCTCTCCCTGATTGGTTTTCCCCGTTGCGAAAAGCTTCGCACAGCCACGGTCAGTTTTCGAGCTTGATGTTGGCCTTCTGGATCACCGGCGTCCATGTCTCGGCCTGCTTGGTCAGGGCATCCCGCAAGCCCTCGGGGCTCGAGAATTTGGCATCGCCGCCAGCGGTGGCGAAGCGCTCGACCACGGACGGATCCTTCAGCGCCTTTTCCATCGCGGCACTCAGGACGGCAATCACTTCAGGCGGTGTGCGGGCCGGTGCGATCAAGCCGAAAAGCGTGATCGCCTCGAAGCCGGCAAAGCCCGCTTCCACCATGGTCGGTGTGTTGGGCAGTGCCGGCGCACGCTTGAGCGAGGTCACCGCCAGCGGCCGCAACTTGCCCGCGCGCAACACCGGCAGTGCCGGTCCGATCTGGTCGAACTGCGCCTGGATCGTGCCGGACATCAGGTCGGCATTGGCGGGTGCTGCGCCCTTGTAATGCACCATCTCCCACTTGGCGCCGCTCGACTGCATCATCCATTCGCCGGCGAGGTGATTGATCGAGCCCGGTCCGGAGGTGCCCATCGACACCTTCGAGCTGTCGCGCCGGGCCATCTCGACGAACTCGGCCACCGTCCTGGCCGGCACGCCGGGATGAACTTCCAGCACCATCGGCTGTTCGAGAATGGTGGTGATGAAAGCAAAATCCTTGCGCCAGTCGAAGGGTGCCCGGCCAAACAGCACGGGGCTGTTGACCAGTGAGTTCGAGGTCAGCAGCAACGTGTAGCCGTCGGGCGCGGCCTTGGCCACGATCTCCGCGCCGATCATGGCTCCACCACCCGGCTTGTTCTCGACGAGGAAGGGCTGACCCAGGATCGCCTGGAGCTTTTCACCAACGATGCGGGCGGCGATATCGACGCCGCCGCCCGGCGCGAAGGGCGCGATGATGCGGACGGGCTTGCTGGGATAGGTCTGCGCCGATGCTGGCAGGACAAGAGCGCACAAGGCCGCCAGAAAAGTAGAAAAGCGAATCATTTTAGTTTTCTCCCCGCCCCGACTATACGCGTTGTCGTCGGATCTTCTGAATCGTCTCGTCCAGCGCCGACAGGAAGCGTGAGCGGTCGCGGTCGGTCATCGGCTTGGGCCCACCCGTCACCTCGCCCATGGCGCGCAGGTTGGACAGCAGCTCGCGATTGGCCATGGCCATGCCGATCGACGAGGTGGTGAAGGGCACGCCGGTCGATCCGATCACCGCAGCGCCGGCCTTGAGGCTGCGGTCCGCCAATGGAATGTCGGCGGTCACCACGATATCGCCGGAGCCGGCATGCTCGGCGATCCAGTTGTCGGCGGCATCGAAGCTGTCGCTCACAACGACGCGCTCGATGAGCGGAGTGCGCGGCACATTCATGTAGGAATTGCTGACGACGAAGACCTTGAGGCCGTAGCGTTCGGCGACGCGGTAGATTTCCGGTTTCACCGGACAGGCATCGGCGTCGATATAGATGTCCGTCATGCCAGCACGTGCAACGCCTCGGGATGGAACAGCACCGTCACGGATTGTCCCGGCTCCAGCCCCTTGGTGCGGGCGTGGTCCGTGGTCGAGACCTGCAGTTCCGAGCCGCCCAGGGCCACCAGATAGTCGGTCTTCTCACCGAGGAAGGTACGCGCGAGAATCCTGGCATTGCCCGGCTCGCCGGCCTTTAGATCGATCATCTCGGGTCGCACGACCAGTCGCACCGTCGCCCCCGGCGTCAACCTACCCTTCGACAAGCGCACACCTTCGACCTCGACTTCCGAGGCCGAGATGACGCGCGCGGTCAGAAGATTGGTACGGCCGATGAAGCGGGCGACGAATTCGGTCGCTGGGCGATAATACAGCGCCTCGGCGGTGTCGTTCTGCACCACGATGCCCTTGTCCATCACGGCGATGCGGTCGGAGATCGCCATCGCCTCTTCCTGGTCGTGTGTGACATAGACCGTTGTGATGCCGATGCGCTTCTGCAGCGAGCGGATCTGCTCGCGCATTTCCAGCCTGAGCTTGGCGTCGAGATTGGAGAGCGGCTCGTCGAACAGCAGGACCTGCGGCTGGAAGACGATGGCGCGAGCCAGCGCCACGCGCTGCTGCTCGCCGCCGGAGAGCTGGAACGGTTGCTGTTGCTCGTAGCGCGCGAGGCCGACCAGATCGAGGACCTCGCCGACGGACTTGGTAAGACGGGCATTGTCCCAACCCTGGACGCGCGGCGCATAAGCCACGTTCTCGAAGACCGAGAGATGCGGGAACAGCGCGTAGTTCTGGAAGACGAATCCGATGCCGCGCCGATTGGGCAGAACCTGCGTTACGTCCTTGCCGTCGATGGTGATGCAGCCCTCGTCCGGCTCCTCGAAGCCCGCGATCATGCGCAAGGTCGTCGACTTGCCGCAGCCCGAGGGACCGAGCAGCGTCAGCAGCTCTCCAGGCTCGACCGTGAGGCTGACCTCGCGCACGGCATAGACCTCGCCGTTAACGCTATGGGTGAAGCGTTTGGAGATGCGTTCGAGACCGATGCTGACGGGCGCCATATGGGCCTAGCCTCCGAGGAAACTGCGGGCGGCGGTTTCGCCCCCGGGTGCGCGCAGGCGCGAGAGCACGTAGCTCAAGGCCGCGACCACAACGTAGACCACGACGATGACGAAGACGGAAAAGGCCGCGGCCGGTCCCAGTGCCATCTCGGTCATGTTCTCGAGAATACGCACCGTGATCAGCGTCCAGCCGATCGACACCAGGAAGATGGTGGCGCTGATCGCCGTCATCGAACGGATGAAGACCACGCCCAGGCCGGCGAAGAAGGCCGGTGCGATCAGCGGCAGCGTGACACGCCGGAAGGTCGTACCGCTGCCGGCGCCGAGACTGGCCGAGGCCTCGTCGATGCTCTTGTCGATCTGCTGCAGCAGCGCCACCGTGGCGCGGATGCCGGTCGGACTGTAACGGAAGACATAGCAGGCAACGATGATCAGCGCGCCACCGGTCAAGGCAATCGGCGGATCGTTGAAGGCGATGAGATAGGCAATGCCGACGATAGTGCCGGGCAGCGCGTAGTTGATCATCGACACCAGCTCCATCGACTGCCGGCCGGGGAAACGCCGCCGCGCGATCAGGTAACCCAGCAACACACCGTAGAAGCCACCAAGCGGCATGCCCAGTGCCGCAATGATCAGTGTGTCGCGGATCGCCGGCAGGCCCTCGGTGAAGATCACCTGGTAATGGTGCCAGGTCAGGGTGTTGTTGGCGCCGAAGGCCACGACTATCGAGGCCCAAAGCAGCAGGGCATAGAAGTAGAGAATGATCGCAGCCACGGCAACGCAGGCGGCAGCGAGTGCGGCGGCGGCCCAGGGCGCGATCGCCTTGGAGCGCGAGCGTGGCCCCGATTTGCCGGTCACGGTGACATAGACGCGGCGGCCCACCCAGTAGCGCTGCAGCAGGAAGACGCCGATGGCCGGCAACAGCAACATGAAGGACAGGATCGCCCCGCCCCTGAAGTCGAACAGGCCGGTGATCTGCAGGAAGGCCTGCGTCGGCAGCACCGGAAAGGAATTGCCGGCCAGAATCAGAGGCGTCGCGAAATCGGCCAGCGAAGCGGCGAAAAGCAGCAGGAAGGCATTGGCGAAACCGGGCACCGCCAGCGGCAGCGTCACCGTGCGGAAGACGCGCCAGCGCGAGCCGCCCAGGCTGAAGGCCATCTCCTCCAGGTTGGAGCCGATGGCGGCCAGGATCGGCCGCATCGTGAGATAGGCGATGGGAAAATAGGTCAGCGTCTCCGCCCCTGCCGTCGACCAGAAGCCGTAGGCCGAGACATTGGTCAGGCCCAGCAGGTCATGCGTGATGAGGCCGCGCGGACCGAAGGAAAAGATGATGGCGATCGAGGTCGTGAATGGCGGCGACACCAGCGGCAGCAGGGCGGCGGCATCGAGGAAGGTGAGCCAATGCTTGCCGAGCCCGGCGCGCGCAGCCGTGAGCGCGAACAGGAAGCCCAGCGCCGTGCCGGCGACGCCGACGGCAGCGGCCAGCATGAGGCTGTTGACGAAGGCGGCGCGATGACCGGGATCGCCGACGACCTCGATCAGCGGCGCCAGCGTGAACTGCCCTTCGTCGAGGAAGACCCAGCCGAGCAGGACAACCAGCGGGAAGACGACGAACAGCGCCAGCAGCGCCCAGATGCCCGCGACGGAGGCAAGCAAGGCCGGGTCGCGGGCGACCTGACTCCAGCTTCCCGCTTTGGCTGCCGTCACTTCGGTTACTGCGGTCCCGCGACTTCCTTGATCCAGCGGTCGACGATGCGCTTGCGGTTGGCGCCGGCGTAGTCATCGTCGATCGGGAAGATCTTGGCCCCCTTCAACACCTCGGCCAGGCTGGCTTCGGTCTTTACATCGGGATGGGCCGGCACGAAGTTTACCTTGTACTCGGCGAGCTTGGACTGCATTGCCGGGCTGGTGGCGAAGTCGATCAGCTTCCTGCCCGCTTCGGCGTTCTTCGCACCCTTCAGCAGTGCGATGGCTTCGGCCGAGGTGCCGATACCATCCTTGGGAAAGCTGATGGCGACGTCGTAGCCCTTGGCCTTGGTCTCCAGCGCATCGACGATGAAGAAGATGCCGCCCGCCGCCTGGCCGAGGCCGGTCGGCAGCGTGCCGCCTCCCCCGCTCTTGGTATAGACCTGCACGTTCTGGCGCAGCTTCTTCAGGTAGGCGAAGGCCTTCTCCTCGTCGCGGCCGTTCACTTCCAATACCGAGAAGATGCGCGTCACCGCCGTGCCCGAGGTCCGGGCATCGGCCATCTGCAGCATGTTCTTGTAGGCCGGGTTCAGCAGGTCGTCCCACGAGGCCGGCGGCTTCAGGTTGTTGGTCTTGAGGAACTGGTTGTTGGTCATGAAGACCAGCGGATCGTCGGCGATGGCCGTCCACAGACCGTCGGCCTGCCTGAAGCGCGCCGGCAGCTTGTCGAAGGACGGCGACTTGTAGGGCTGGAAGATGCCTTCCTTGATGCCGGCAGCGAAGGTCTCGACAGGGCCGCCGAACAGCACGTCGACGCGCGGATTGTTCTTCTCCGCGATCACCCGGGCCAGCGCCTCGCCCGAGGAAAAGCGCAGGAAATTGACCTTGACGCCGGTGGCCTTCTCGAACTCCTGGAACATCGGCCGGGCGTAGTTTTCCGGCCAGATCGTGTAGACGTTCAGGGGATCGGCGGCTTGCGCTGCCATTCCACCCGCCAACGTCAAAGCAAGCGCCGCCAGGATCGAGCAAATGAATTTCATTGTTTCCTCCTGTCCGCAGCCTAGGCCCGGCCACGTTGTTTCAGCAAGTACGGCGGTCTAGGCTCCTGCTCTCAGTAGTGGGGATTTCGATGCGTCGCATTTTCAGTCTCGTATGGTTGTTCGTCGTCTTCGCCGGTGGGGCTTTCGCCCAGGATGGCCTGCAGCGCTTCGAAAGGGATATCAAACCGCAGTTCGAATTCGAGAAATTCACCTATTCAAGCGCAAGCTCGCTTGGCGCCAACGGCTTCGTGCTCAACAATGTCGTGGCGGTTGCCCCGGCTTCGCCGCAGACTGGCGGCAAGACGACGACCTTCAAATTCGACAAGGTGACGGTCGAGGACTTCGACTTCGAGCGCGTGCCCAAAGGTGGCTTCAAGGGCAAGCCCGGCAACGACGACATCCCGCGCTTCGCCCGCCTCAAGCTCGAGGGCATTTCCGGCGACGACGACATGAACACGATCCTGGCAGGCTATGGCATCCCGACCGTGCCGGCCGACATGGTGCTCGACTACCGACTCGATCCGGCGAGCAAGGTGCTGACGATCAACAAGCTCGAATTCTCGTTGCGCGGCCTCGCGCGCGCCGAACTCAATCTCGTGCTCGACGGCATCAGCGACAAGGCGAGCAAGATGGAAGGCGCCAAGGACGACGGCCGCCTGCGCACCGGCACGCTGGTCTATGACGACAGGGGATTGTTGGCCAAGCTCCTGCCGACCATGGCCAAGGAGAATGGTACGACGGCGGAAGCCTGGGTCGCCATGGCGCAGATACCGATCAAGGCCTTTGCGGCGGGTCAGGGGCCGGAAACCCTGAAGGCGCTCGACTCGCTGGTTTCCTACATCGCCGACTGGAAGGCGCCCAAGGGCCCGTTGAAAATCATCCTCGCACCGCCCAAGACCACGAGCATGAGCGATTTCGACAAGGTGATGGAGCCCAATGCACTGACCGATATCTTCGGCCTCGCCGTATCCTATGAAGGCACGCGCCCCGGCGCCGCTGGCGGAGGCGGAGGCGGCACGAAAACGCCGCGCGTCGCGCCGCCGCAATCCGCCGACGATACGCCGTCAGATGGCAAGCGTCTGACCGGCAAGGCGGCATGGGAGACAGTCGTCGGCAATACGCTGACCGGCCGCATCGACGGCAAGACCTATCACGACCTCTATCGCAAGGATGGCAAGCTGGTCTCGCTGCTGGACGACGAGGTCACGACCGGCAAATGGTTCCTCGAAGGCGAGAAGGTCTGCACCAAGTATCCCGACGAGGACAAGGATTGCCACACCGTGGTCGCCGTCGGCCGCACCGTCACCATGACCGACGCCAAGGGCAAAGGCTTCCGCGCGACGCTGTTGCGTGGCAACCCGAAAGACCTGTGATGCGTGCCCTCCTCCTGATCGGTGCGGCGCTGATCGCAGCCGCGCCGGCAATCGCACAAGAGGTCTATCCCAGCCGTCCGATCCAGATGATCGTGCCCTTCCCGCCTGGGGGCGTCGCCGATATCACCGGCCGGCCGACGGCGCATGTCATGGGCAAGGTCCTCAAGCAGTCGATCGTGGTGGTGAACAAGTCGGGCGCCGGCGGCTCGGTCGGCACGGCGCAGGCCGCGCGCGCGACACCGGACGGCTACACTATCCTGATGGCGCTGTCGTCGATCTCCGTGCTGCCCGTGGCCGACCGCCTGCAGGGACGGCCGCCCGCCTACGAACTCGACCAGCTCGCCCCGGTCGCGCTGATCAGCGCCGATCCCACCGTGCTCGTGGTGCGCGCCGACGGTCCCTACAGGACGCTGAAAGACCTGGTCGACGCGGCCAAAGCCAAGCCCGCGTCGATCAACTACGGATCGTCTGGAGTCTACGGCACGCTGCATGTCGCGATGGAGATCTTCGCCGGCGCCGCCGATATCAAGCTGTTCCACATCCCCTACCAGGGCGGCGGCCCCGCCGTGGCGGCGCTGCTGGGCGGACAGATCGATGCCCTGGCCTCGGGACCCTCGGCGGCAATCGGCCAGATCAAGGGCGGCAAGATGCGGGCGCTGGCGGTCTGGGGCGACAAGCGGCTGGCCTCGCTGCCCGATGTGCCCAGCCTGAAGGAGCTGGGCTACGACGCCGTCTTCTATATCTGGTCCGGTCTCTTCGCGCCGGCCGCGACACCCGCGCCGATCCTGAAGGCGCTGCGCGATGCCGCCGCCAAGACGGTGGAAGACCCGGAGTTCAAGGAAGCGATGGCTAAAGTGGAAACGCCGGTCGCGTATCTCGACGCGGCGGCGTTCAAGGAATTCCTCGACATCGATGCCAAGCGTTTGGCGATCGCCGTCGAGCGTATCGGCAAGGTGCCGGAGAATTGATGGAACTGATCGGGTAATTAGCCCAGCGGCTTTTCCCAGCTATAGGGCTCGCGCATGCGGTCGACGTCGGCGCGCGAGGGCACATAGGGCTCGGCCTTCGGATCGAACTTGGTCCAGCCTTCGCGGCGGTAATCGGCAAAGCGCGACGATGCATCTATCGGGTGATAGTGGCTCATCACCTCGGCGAGATGCTCCGCATTGTCATTGTGGACCCGCGCGCTGACCATCGTGCCGCCCCGGCGTACCGCCTCGCAGTAGACGTGAGCTTCCGGTTCGGCCACGCCGGCGCTGACCAGAGCGCCAATGACGCCACCCAACGCGCCCGCGGCCGCGCCAACGGCCGTAGCCGCCAGGGCACCCGCGGCGATGACCGGGCCCAAGCCCGGAATGGCCAGGATGCCGAGACCGGCCAGCAGGCCCGCCGTTCCGCCCAAGGCGGCGCCGACGCCAGCCGACGGAGCCGTTGCGCCACCACTGTCGAGCCCCTCGGTTTCCTCGCAGACGTATTTATTGGCAATCAGGTTGATATCGGCGGGGCGAACGCCTTCGTTCTCGAGATCGGCAACGGCCTGCCGAGCCTGATTATAGCTGTCATAGACGCGGGTGATGGTCTTCATAGTCTTCACTCCTGATTACTGCGAGACGACGTTGCCCTTGTAGTCGACGGCCACCGCCATTTCCCGGTCGTCCTTCTTGCCCTTCCCGCACCATCGGCCTTGGTCCCTTCGGCGGCACAATCGGACTCGCTCGCGGCATGGGCCACACCGGTGAAACAGCCGAGGGCCAGGAGAGAGATCGCAAGACGATTCATGCCGCATCCTCTGAAAAGCGGAAGTGAGGACGAGCAACGCCTCGATGCGACTGGAGTTCCTTTTGCGGCAGTTAAAAGGCAGCAGAGGCCCTGCATCGCCACCAATTAACTGGTTCCGGCAGCAACTCGCCTTCGCCGCAGACCGTTAACTCCACAGCGATGCCACTTCGGTCGTCGCCGCTAGCATGGAGAACCCAATGGACCAGCAGCAGAACAATTCAAATCAGCCGCGCGAGCAACAGCAGCGTGAGCAGCAGCAACGCCAGAACCGGAATCCGAGCCAGCGTCCAAATCCAGGGCAGAAGTCCCGCTCCGAAGACAAGAGCCAGCCCAACCTGGATAAGGACGACAATCGCGAGTAGCGACGTCCGGTTCGGAGAAGGCCCGCCGCGAGGCGGTCATTCTCCGTTTCTTCAATTTGAAATTAGGAGAACCGCTATGCCGACGCATCCCGTCCCGCTCGAATCGCCCCATCCCGACGATCCAGGCAAACCCCAGCAAGTGCCGCCGGAAATGCCCCAGCCCAATACCGCCGAGCCGGAAATTATCCAGCCCATGCCGTCGCCGCGACCGCCGGGGCCGCCGGAGCCGATAGCCTAGGCGCTATTCTTTCACGGCGCCGGTCAGCGACGACACGTAGTAGTCGACGAAGAACGAATAGAAGATCGCTACCGGCAGCGAGCCCAGCAGCGAGCCCGCCATCAGCGAGCCCCACTGGTAGACGTCGCCCGAGACCAGCTCTGTCAGGATGGCGACGGATACGGTCTTCTTCTCGCTGCTCTGGATGAAGGCCAGGGCATAGACGAACTCGTTCCACGAGAGCGTAAATGAGAAGATGCCGGCCGAGATCAGGCCTGGCACCGCCAGCGGCAGCGTAATGCGCCGCAGGATCTGCAGGCGCGTCGCGCCATCGATCAGGGCGCATTCCTCCAACTCATAGGGAATCGACTTGAAGTAGCCGATCAGAAGCCAGGTGCTGAACGGCACCAGGAAGGTCGGATAGGTCAGGATCAACGCCAGCGGCGAATCGAACAGGCCGAACTGGTGGATCGTCGTCGCCAGCGGAATGAACAGGATCGATGGCGGCACGAGATAGGCGAGATAAATGCCGAGCCCGACATACTGGCTGCCCTTGAAGCGCAGACGCTGGATGGCATAGGCCGCCAACACGCTGGAGAACAGCGACAGCGTGGTCGAGCACACCGCTACGCCCATGGTCGTCAGCAGCCAGCTCGGATAGGCGGTGGCGAACAGCAGCTTCTTGATGTGGTCGAGCGTCGGGCTGCCGATCCAGAAGGGATTGTACTTCTTGTAGTCGTAGAGCTCGGCGTTCGGCTTGAACGACGTGATCGTCATCCAATAGAACGGGAACAGCAGCACGATGACGAACAGTGCCAACGGCAGATAGATCGTCATCATGCGCCGCGTGCGGCTGTCCCACGCCATCTGGTCGGGCGCGACGGTGGCCTTGGACTGAATCTCGGCGGGAGTGACGTCAGTCATTGGCTTCTCCCTGCTGCCACTTGCGCCGGGCCAGGGCGAAATAGCTGAACAGCGTGGCGGCGACGAGGAAAGGGATCATGGCGACGGCGATGGCCGCACCCTCCCCCAGCTCGCCGCCAGCGATGCCGCGCTGGAAGGCGAGCGTCGCCATCAAATGGGTCGAGTTCAGCGGACCGCCGCGCGTGATGGCATAGACGAGCTGGAAATCCGTGAAGGTGAAGATGATCGAGAAGGTCATCACGATCGCCAGGATCGGCAGCAGCAGCGGGAAGGTGATGAAGCGGAAGCGCTGCCAGGCCGTCGAGCCGTCGAGCAGGGCCGCCTCGTAGAGCGAGGGCGAGATGGTTTGCAGGCCGGCCAGCAGCGAGATGGCAACGAAGGGAATGCCGCGCCAGATATTGGCCGCGATCAGCGACCAGCGCGCCGGCCAGCTCGTGCTCAGGAAGTCGAAGGGCTTTTCGCGGATGCCCAGCACGTCGATCGCGAGATAGGAGAAGATCGAGAACTGCGGATCGTAGAGCCACCAGAAAGCCAGCGCCGACAGCACGGTCGGCACGATCCACGGCAGCAGGATGATGGCGCGCAGCAGGCTCTTGAACGGCACGTGATTGTTGAGGATCAGCGCCAGCCAGAGGCCGAGCGAGAATTTTCCGACGGTCGCGACCGAGGTGTAGAAGACGCTGTAGAATACCGCGCTCCAGAACTGCGGATCCTCCAGCAGGTATTCGAAGTTATCGAGACCGACGAACTTGCCGCTGCCGCCGATCTTGGTATCGGTGAAGGACAGCCAGATGCCGAGGCCCAGCGGATAGGTGAGGAACACCGTCAGCAGGCCGAGCGCAGGCACCAGGCACATGAAAACCAGGAACGGCTTGTAGTCGAACAAACGCGCCAGCCAGTTCGGCTGCGGCCGGGCGCGCGTCCAGTCGGTCATCGAGATGGCGGTCATGTTCCCTCCGTGTGGTCGGAGACCGGCGCGACCGGTTGCCCGGCCGCGCCGTTCCTTTTTTTGCGTCCTAGCGGTAGTAGCGGCGCGTACGACGCTCCGCTTCCTTGGCGGCGTCGGCCGGCGTCGCCTGGCCTGCGGCCACCGAAGCGAACATCTGCACCAGGATATACTCGGCGGTGACGGTACCGGCGGCCTGGGTGATGGGGCCCTTGTAGCCGCTCCAGAAGCGGTTGTTCATGCCGTTGCGATAGATCGCGATCTTCGGATCGCTGTCCCACACCTTGCTCTTGTCGTAGGCCTTGAGCGGATGCGACCAGTAGCCGAGGCAACCGGTCAGCCACGGATCGTACTGCTCGGCTTCCATCATGAAGACCAGGAACGCCTTGGCGGCGTTCGGGTACTTGGTGTGCTTGAACACCATGCCGTTCAACGCCGTGGCACCCTGCGGCGCCGTGGCAGCGACGCCCTGCACCAGGTTGGCGTGTTCGGTGTCGTCGGCGAGGGCCTTGGTGGCCGGGTCGTTCTTCAGCGCGAAGTAGAGCGACACGCCGTTGGCGGTGAAGAACAGCTCGTTCGAGGCGTAGGCGCGGTTATTGCTGATGTCGTTCCACGACATCGTGCCCGGGATGAAGGTCGGATAGAGTTCCTTTACATAGTTGAGCGCGTTGATGGTTTCCTTGCTGTTCAGGATGACCTTGCCGTCGTCGTCGACCAGCGCCCCGCCATGGCTCCACAGCATCCAGTTGGCGAAGCCGTTGGCGTCGCCCACCGCGTTGCCGAGGGCGAAGCCCGCAGGCTTCTTGATCTTCTGCAGTGCCTGGCAGAGCTTGAGCAAGCCGGCGTGATCGGTCGGAACGGTGTCGAAGCCCGCTTCCTTCAGCGCCGACTTGCGATAGACCAGCGGTCCGCTCGAGCCGCCCATCGGCAGGCCGATCCAGTTGTTGGTCTTGGCGCGCTTGCCGAACTTCTCGCCAAGGAACATCCACCCGCCGTACTTCTTGCCGAGGTATTCGGCGATGTCGGAGAGCTCGAGCACCTTGTCGGCATAGATATGCGGATCTTCCGCCCAGCCGAGGATGATGTCGGGGCCGGCGCCTGTGTTGGCCGAGACGGCGGTCTGCTGGCGGATGTCTTCCCAGCCAACGAAGTCGACCTTCACCTCGACACCGGTTTCCTTGGCGAACTTCGCGGCATTGGCGCGGAAGATCACCTCGTCGGGCTCGACGAAGCGTGCCGGGCGCAGCAGGCGCAGCGTGGCGCCGCTTTCGATCGGCAGCTTGGGCGGCGCCACGTCGGCCTTGGGAATGGCCTGTGCATTGGCCTGGCCCGCCGCCATGATCGCCGCCGCGCTGGCGCCGAGCTTGATCGCGTCGCGCCTCTTTATGATGAACACCATTGTCGTTTCCTCCTTATGTAAACCTGTCGTCTTGAACGCGACTTCTCAGAGTCGCTGGCCCGACTGCTGGTCGAAGATGTGAACGAGGGCTGCGTCGGGGATCACCGGCAGGATCTCGCCGGGCTTGGCCGAGATCCGTTCACGGAAGGCGCCGATCATCGTCTGGCTACCGATCTTCATCAGCACCTGGGTCTCCGAGCCGGTCGGCTCGACCACCTGGACGGTGGCGGGAATGCCGCTGCTGTCGATGCGCAGGTGTTCCGGACGGACGCCGTAGACGGCGGGACCTTCCTTGGCCTGCTTGAAAGTGGTCGGCAGCGGCCAGTTGGTGCCGTCGTCGGTGCGCAGCGTGCCGTTGGCGATGGTGCCCCTGAGCAAATTCATCGCCGGCGAGCCGATAAACCCGGCGACGAAGAGATTGTTTGGACGGTCGTAAAGCTCGAGCGGAGCGCCGATCTGTTCGATGTTGCCATTGTTCATCACGACGATCTTGTCGGCCATGGTCATGGCCTCGATCTGATCGTGCGTGACATACACCGTCGTCACCTTGAGCCGCTGATGCAGTTCCTTGATTTCCGAGCGCATCTGCACGCGCAGCTTGGCGTCGAGATTGGAAAGCGGCTCGTCGAACAGGAAGACCTGCGGGTTGCGCACGATGGCGCGACCCATGGCGACACGCTGGCGCTGGCCGCCGGACAGCTGGCGCGGGAAGCGCAGCAACAGTTGCTCCAGCCCCAAAATCTTGGCGGCGCGGCCGACCTCCTGCTCCATCAGCGCCTTGGGGGCGTTGGCGAGCTTCATGGAGAAGGCCATGTTGTCGAACACGGTCATATGCGGATAGAGCGCGTAGTTCTGGAACACCATAGCGATGTCGCGGTCCTTGGGGGGCACCGTGTTGACCACTTTGCTGCCGATCGCGATCTCGCCCGAGGTGATGTTTTCCAGGCCGGCCAGCATGCGCAACAGGGTGGACTTGCCGCAGCCCGACGGCCCGACCAGCACGACAAACTCGCCATCGGCAATATCGACACTGACGCCGTGCAGTACTTCAAACGGCCCAAAAGCCTTCCGCACGTTGCGGATATCGACCGTCGCCATCGTTCCTCCCAATAGCCAGCGGCCATGCCGCTTTTGTTCGTCTGCGGCCTTCGAGAAGCCGGTTCGGCGCGGATCATAGGCAAACCGATCACGAAGTCGAGACAATCGCTCTGTGAAACTGCATGACTTGTCGCGGAATGGTAGAGTGTGAGCGCTGTTGTCCGACAAATTTCAGGAGAATTTTCGCCATGAACTTCGAAGCCATCGGCACGGCCTGGACGCCGCGCCTGCTCAGCGTGCTCCGCATCGCCGCCGGCCTGCTCTTCCTGCAGCACGGTACGGCGAAGTATCTGCAAATTCCGCCCGTTCCCATGTTCGCCAAGGGCGTCGATCCGATGACGGCGGTCGGTGTCGCCGGCCTGCTCGAGCTGGTGGGCGGCGTGCTGCTCATCCTCGGCCTGTTTACGCGTCCCGTGGCTTTCATTCTCTCCGGCCTGATGGCGGTGGCCTATTTCATGGCCCATGCGCCGCGCAGCCTCTATCCGATCCTCAACGCCGGCGAGTTGGCCGCGCTCTACTCCTTCGTGTTTCTGTTCATCGCCGCCGCTGGCGCCGGCCCGTGGAGCATCGACGCTATTCGCAAGAAGTAGCTTTAGAGGTTCTTTTCTCCCTATAAGCGGACAAGAGACGTCCATAGGGAGGATAGAAACTTGAACAAGCCGCTCGCTTTGCCGCGCCGCCGCTTTGCGGCGCTGGCCGCCACCACTGCCCTCGCCACGCCGATGCTGGCGCGGGGCCAAGTAATCGGCCAGGCGAAGTGGAAGCCCGAGAAGCCGATCACGATCTACAATCCGTTTGCCGCGGGCGGTGTCACCGACGTCCATATGCGCATGCTGGGCGAGACCGTGACCAAGATCCTCGGCCAGCAGGTCATCGTCGACGTGAAAGCCGGTGCCGCCGGCACGCTGGCGCCGGCCATGCTGATGAACGCCAAGTCCGACGGTCATCAGCTCGCCTGCATGAGCATCAACAGCCTGCGCTATCCGCACTACCAGCAGGTCAACTGGGATCCGCTCAAGGACTTCACCTACATCTGCGGTCTCTCCGGTTACACCATGGGCATCGTCGTGCGCTCGACCTCGCCGTGGCAGACGCTCGAGGACATGGTCGCCGCCGCCAGGAAAGATCCCGAGAAGTACAATTACGGCACCAGCGGCATCGGCGGCACGGGCCAGCTCATGATGATCGAGGTCGAACAGGCGACCGGCACGAAGTTCACGCATATCCCCTACAAGGGTGGCGCCGAGTGGATGCAGGCGCTGCTCAGCGACCAGGTGCATTTCCTGGCCGATGCCGCGCAATGGGCACCCTTCGTCGACAACGGCCAGTGTCGTATCCTCGCCATGGCGACGGAGAAGCGCCTGGCCAAATACAAGGACAGCCCGACGCTGATCGAACGCGGCGTCAATGTCGTGGGCCAGAGCCCCTACGGCCTCGTCGGGCCCAAGAACATGCCGGCCGAGATAGTAGATGCCATCTATCAGGCCTTCCGGACGGCGATGGACGAGCCCAAGGTCAATGCCTACCTCGACCAGTTCCTGCAGCAGCCCTGGTACAAGACTCCGGCTGAATACCGCGCCTTCGCCGAGAAATACTTCGTCGAGGTGAAGCCGCTGCTCATCAGGGCTGGCCTCGCCAAGGCCTAACCACAGGAGTTCATCATGGCGTGGAAGCGCGTCGCTCTCGAGATCGGCATGGGCACCGACATTCGCGGTGCCGACTACACCAAGGCCGCCGTGCGCGCCGTCAAGGACGCGCTCTGGCACAACTCGCTCACCGTTGCCGGCGCCGTCGGCAAGTCGAGCGACGACATGCGGGTCGAGGTGGTGATCGGCGTGCCGCGGCCCGACAAGGTCGACACCGCCCAGGTGCTGGCGGTACTGCCGCATGGCACGGGCACGGTGAGGGTGGTCGAGGGCGGTCTCGAGATCGCCAACGAGGCCGGCACGGACAAGACGGTGATCGCCCAGGCGGCGGCCATCGTCCGCCTCGACATCTGACGCGGAGGAACAGGACATGGCCCAGAAACGCGTCATCGTCGAACTCGGCACCGGCAACGACCTGCACGGTGGCGACTACACCAAGGCAGCGCTGCGCGCCGTACAGGACTGCCTGCACCACAGTTCACTCACCATGATCCGCGCGCTCAAGGTCGATCCCAGGACCGGCATGTTCGTGAACGTCACCATCGGCGTGCAGCAGCCCGACAAGGTCGACATCGACAAGGTGAAAGCCTCCCTGCCCTACGGCATCGTCACCGTGAAGGCGGTCAAGGGCGGCCTCGATATTCCCGACGAGGACGGCAAGGACCTGGCCGTCATCGCCAGTGCCACCGTCGAAGTGAAGCTGGAGCTTCCCTAGTCAGGAGACGAAAACATGGTTCTCTACGAACATCCGCTGTCGTCCTATGCGCAGAAGGTGAAGATCGCGCTGCGCGAAAAGGGCCTGAAATTCGATGTCGAGACGCCGGCAGGCCTCGGCTCGGGCACGTCGGGCGGACCCTTCGCCACCTCCAGTCCTCGCCTGGAAGTGCCGTCGCTGATCGACGGCGATGCGCGCGTCTTCGACTCGACCATCATCCTCGAATATCTCGAGGACAAGTTTCCCACCCCGCCGCTGCTGCCGCGCGATCCCCTGGCCAGGGCGGAAGCGCGCATGATCGAGGATGTCTGCGACACGCTTTACGAAGCGGTGAATTGGGGCCTGAGCGAGATCAAGTGGTTCAAACGCGCCGAGGGCGAGCAGGCCGACACAATGAAGGCGACGGCGGCGCGGCAGACGGCCGAGCTGCAGGCTTGGCTGACGGGAAAACTCGGCGGCAAGACGTGGTTCAACGGCGAAAGTTTCGGCTGGGCCGATCTCAGTGTCGCGCCCTATGTAAACCGGTCGTTCCACTACGACCTGGGTACGCCTGCGGGCTCACCACTGGCGAAATGGCGCGACCGCATCCGCGAGCGGCCGTCGGTGGCCGCGACCTTCCGGGAATTCGAAGCCGCCGCCAACAACATGAGCGATGGCGCGGCAAGGCTCGCGTCGGGAGCGATCCGGCGCGAGTATCGCGATCATCGCCTCGAATGGATGATGAAGTCGGGCGGCATCCAGATCGTCCTCGACGGTCTCGCCAAGGACAATATCCGGTTCACCTGGCCCCTCGGCTAGAGCCGACCTGCGGCAACCCTAAGCCTTGCGGCTGCTCATGAAGATCAGTCCGGCGCCCAGAACGATCGCCACGACACCGGCGATGGTCGGGATCGGAATGGTGCGCTGCTGGTCGGCCGTCACCTTGAGCGG